>NZ_CP130649.1:2400000-2700000 GCF_030552895.1 Tatumella ptyseos
CATCGCGACGTAATCTGGTCGAAATTCTGCACATTGCTCAGCCATTAAAGCAGAATTTTTTCCACCGACTAAGGCACTTACTTTATATAGCTCAGGGTTTTCTCTCACTACATCCAGAGTATTAGTGCCTATCGAGCCGGTAGAACCCAGTATCGTTAATCGTTGCATTGACTTTCCATTCTCTTAGTGAAATGAGAAAACATCATTACCAAATAACCTAAACAAAACGCCGTAAGAAAACTCAATCAATGAGCCTTCGTTACGGCGTTATAAAGCAAAATGACGCTTAGAAATCGAGAAGTTCTTTCTCTTTATCCGCAAGTGCAGCATCAACTTTTTTGATACTTACGTCGGTAAGTTTTTGAACATCATCTTGAGAACGACGATCATCATCTTCGCTGATTTCTTTATCTTTTAGTAATGCCTTCACTTTATCATTGGCGTCACGGCGTACGTTTCGTACTGAGACACGGCCTTGTTCAGCTTCAGCACGAACAATTTTGATTAAGTCTTTACGACGCTCTTCTGTCAGCGCAGGAAGTGGTACACGAATATCAGCGCCTGCAGAACTTGGATTTAAACCTAGATCCGAAGCCATAATCGCTTTTTCGACAGCCGGCCCCATAGAGCGATCAAAAACGTTGATCTTCAACGTTCGTGAATCTTCAACGGTAACGCTAGCCAATTGACGCAGTGGCGTAGGAGTACCGTAGTATTCGACGACAATACCATCAAGCAGTGACGGGGACGCACGTCCGGTACGAATTTTGCTGATTGCTGTTTTAAACGCTTCGACACACTTGTCCATACGGACTTCAGCATCTTTTTTGATATCGTTAATCACTTTAAAACCCTTGGATTGTTGATGCACTCCGATCACTGTCGGAGTTATTCACTTTACCTGTCACTCTGGCCGACAGCCCCGAACGAACTTATCTCTACCAGAATATACCTTATTTTCTAAGACACAGGAATTATTGCGAGATTAATGTGCCTTCGTTTTCGCCCATCACAACTCGACGTAACGCACCTGGCTTGTTCATGTTGAAAACACGAATCGGTAAATTATGATCACGTGCAAGCGTAAAAGCAGCAAGGTCCATCACTTTCAATTCACGCTCTAAAACGTCTTGATAACTAATTTTATCGTGAAGGACTGCATCAGGGAATTGAACGGGATCAGCAGAAAAGACACCGTCAACTTTCGTTGCTTTTAAGACGACGTCTGCTTCAATTTCGATGCCGCGCAGACAAGCTGCCGAGTCGGTAGTAAAGAATGGGTTTCCAGTACCTGCTGAGAAAATAACCACTTTATTTTGGCGCAGCAAGCTTATCGCTTCTGCCCAACTGTAGTTATCACAAACACCGTTCAAAGGAATGGCTGACATCAAGCGTGCATTAACGTAGGCACGATGAAGCGCATCACGCATTGCTAAACCATTCATTACTGTAGCAAGCATTCCCATATGGTCACCGACAACACGGTTCATTCCCGCTTTCGCTAAACCGGCCCCACGGAATAAATTGCCGCCACCAATAACGACACCGACCTGGATACCAAGTTCGACTAACTCTTTAACTTCCTGAGCCATGCGGTCTAAGATACTCGCATCAATTCCAAACCCTTCAGTCCCCTGAAGCGCTTCGCCACTCAGTTTTAGAAGAATACGTTGATATACAGGTTTTGCGTTCGTCGCCATAATTATTTATTCCCGGAAATTGGCTGAATAATAGGAGTGGTTTTCGGGTTAATCATCCCATATTTTTCGTGGAAAAAAACAGAATGAGAAAAAATCAGATAGTGTTACCTTTGACAAAAAAGAACCGCCTAACTGGCGGTTCTTTTAAGCATTAAGACTGCTTAGACATTGCTGCAACTTCAGCAGCGAAGTCAGTCTCAACCTTCTCAATACCTTCACCCACTTCAAAGCGGATAAAGCCTGTTACGTCAGCGCCTTTCTCTTTCAGCAGTTGACCAACAGTTTTGCTTGGGTCCATAACGAAGCTTTGTCCAGTCAGTGAAACTTCACCGGTGAACTTCTCCATACGGCCTTTAACCATTTTTTCTGCGATTTCTTTAGGCTTGCCAGATTGCATCGCGATGTCGAGTTGTACTTGGTACTCTTTCTCAACAACTTCAGCAGACACATCTTCAGGCTTAACGAATTCTGGCTTGCTTGCAGCGATGTGCATAGCGATTTGCTTAACCAGTTCTTCATCAGCACCGGTTGCTGCAACCACAACACCGATACGAGCACCGTGCAGGTAGCTACCTAAAACGTCGCCTTCTAATACTGCAACGCGACGAATGTTGATGTTTTCGCCAATTTTAGCGACCAGTGCAACACGTTCTTCTTCGAATTGCGCTTTTAACACTTCAACATCAGTCACTTTATCAGCGGCTGCTGCATCTAATACTTTGTCAGCGAACGCTTGGAATCCAGCATCTTTAGCAACGAAGTCAGTTTGGCAGTTAACTTCTAAGATTACAGCGTAGTCGCCAGCAATCTTAGTTTTAATCACGCCGTCTGCTGCAACGTTACCCGCTTTTTTAGCCGCTTTGATCGCACCAGATTTACGCATGTTTTCGATTGCAAGCTCGATGTCGCCACTCGCTTCAGTCAGCGCTTTTTTACAATCCATCATGCCTGCGCCAGTACGCTCACGCAGTTCTTTTACCAGAGCAGCGGTAATTTCAGCCATTCTATTTTCCTCGGTTAACTGTGACCTGTTTACTTCCATTATTGGACCTAAACAGCATCATTTTCGTAGGAGTGAATATGCATCAAACGTCTAGGAAGACGTCCAATACATTGAATATACGAAGGGGCCATTGCTGGCCCCTGACAGATTACATCTGATGCCAGTACTCTTTCGAGTAAAGATTATCAGGCGTTTTCTAAAGATGCAGCTTCTGCTTGTGCAGCCAGATCTTGTGAACGCGCTTCACGAACGGTAGTCGCTACTGCGGTCAGGTACAGGGTGACTGCACGGATCGCATCGTCGTTACCAGGGATGATGTAATCAACACCATCTGGATCAGAGTTGGTATCAACGATAGCAAATACTGGGATACCTAAGTTGTTTGCTTCTTTGATTGCGATGTGTTCGTGATCAGCATCGATAACGAATAATGCATCAGGCAGGCCGCCCATATCTTTAATACCGCCTAAGCTGTTTTCCAGTTTAGCCAGTTCACGACCACGCATTAACGCTTCTTTCTTAGTTAACTTCTCGAAAGTACCGTCTTGTGATTGTGCTTCAAGATCTTTTAGGCGTTTGATTGACTGACGAACAGTTTTCCAGTTAGTCAGCATACCACCTAACCAGCGATGGTTAACGAAGTACTGGTCACAGCTTAGTGCTGCTTCTTTAACAGCTTCGCTTGCTGCGCGCTTAGTACCAACCATTAAGATTTTCCCTTTACGAGAAGAAATCTTGTGCAACTCAGCCAGAGCGTCGTTGAACATTGGTACAGTTTGCTCAAGGTTGATGATATGAACTTTGTTACGTGCACCGAAAATGAAAGGTTTCATTTTTGGATTCCAGTAACGAGTTTGGTGACCGAAGTGAACACCAGCCTTCAGCATGTCGCGCATTGAAACAGTTGCCATTATAACCTCTAAAATTTTAATTGGGGTTGAGCCTCCATGTACCCCATACCACCGACCTTTGCAGGCACCCCGGAGTATGTGTCGGTACATGTGTGTTTTGGTTTGACCTTCACAGTAACTGCGAAAATCACCTTTCACATAATGAGTGTAAGCGATGCCCTATCTTTCAAGATGAGAGATAAAGAATCATCGGCGCGCTTTATACCATAAAATAGACCTTGGTGCTATATTTTGTTCACTTTTTACAGGCTTGAAGAGAGCATCGCTGCGGGGATATTGGCAGCACGGGTGCAGCCTGTGTTAATCTATGTCGCAATTATTAGGTAATCGCCAGCGCAGCGTCCTCTGGCTACTAGGGAAATGAAATTTATGGCTATCTCAATTAAAACACCTGAAGAAATCGAAAAAATGCGCGTAGCAGGCCGTCTCGCCGCTGAAGTGCTGGAAATGATTGGTGCATACGTTAAACCCGGTATTTCCACTGGTGAACTGGACCGAATCTGCGCGACGTATATTACCGAACAACAGCAAGCTGTCTCAGCATGCTTGGGTTACCACGGTTTCCCAAAATCGGTTTGTATCTCAATCAATGAGGTCGTTTGCCATGGTATTCCTAGCGATGAGCGCTTGTTGAAAGAAGGCGATATCGTCAATATCGACGTTACCGTCATCAAAGATGAATACCACGGTGATACTTCAATGATGTTTATCGTGGGTAAACCCACTATTTTAGGTGAGCGCCTCTGCAAGATCACTCAAGAGAGTTTATATCTGGCCTTACGCTTAGTGAAACCGGGTATTCGCTTACGTACTCTGGGTAAAGAAATCCAGAAGTTTGTTGAAGCTCAGAACTTTTCCGTGGTGCGCGAATATTGTGGTCACGGGATTGGTAAAGGTTTCCATGAAGAACCACAAGTATTGCATTACGATGCCGATGATCAAGGTGTCGTGCTACAAGCAGGGATGACTTTCACTATCGAACCGATGGTTAATGCTGGTGACTATCGTATTCGCAGCATGAAAGACGGTTGGACCGTAAAAACTAAAGATCGAAGCTTGTCTGCACAATACGAGCATACTATTGTGGTCACAGATACTGGCTGTGAGATTCTAACGCTTCGTAAAGATGAAACCATACCTGCGGTATTAGTCAACTAAGTAAGATCTTACTGAATTAATCATAAAGCCGGCAAAGAGTCGGCTTTTTTTATGATGAGAATAAGTGAATGAGCGTGCCTGTTCCTCAAGCTTTGACTGCATTAATCCAGGTTCCGGAAAGTTGGCATGATGACCAATTACAACGTGAGAGTATAAAAACCGCTCTTGACTGCTTTCAGCAACTCTCAGCTGAAGCTTTTGATCAAGGTGTGGCCGTTGACGAGCTTATCGTTGCACGAAGTGATTTTATCGATCATCTTTTACAACGGCTCTGGAAATTTTATCAATTAAGCGGCGCAACAGAACTCGCCTTAGTGGCTGTCGGAGGCTACGGTCGTCAAGAATTACTTCCGCTTTCAGATATCGATTTATTAATCATTAGCCGTCAGCCCCTTACCGCTTATCAAGCACAGCAGGTAAGCGAACTTATCACCCTACTTTGGGATGTAAAACTAGAAGTCGGGCAAAGCGTTCGTACTCTGGATGAGTGCTTAACCGAGGGGCTGGCAGATTTAACCATTGCGACCAATTTAATCGAATCAAGAATGTTAATCGGCGATGTATCGCTATTTCTTGAACTGCAAAAAAATATTTTTAGCGAAGAATTCTGGCCCTCAGTGCACTTTTTTTCAGCAAAAATTAAAGAGCAAACCGACCGCCACCTTCGTTATCACGGCACGAGTTATAATCTAGAGCCCGATATCAAAAGTAGCCCGGGAGGTTTACGCGATATTCACATGTTGCAATGGGTTGCCCACCGTCACTTCGGTGCAACCTCCCTAGATAATATGGTGCAATTCGGATTTTTGACTGCTGAAGAACGGGACGAACTCAAAAAGTGCCAGTCTTTTCTGTGGCGATTACGTTTTGCTTTGCATCAAACGTTAACGCGTTACGACAACAGACTGTTATTCGACCGGCAGCTCTCTGTTGCAACACGTCTTAATTATCTCGGCGAAGGCAATACCCCCGTCGAAAAGATGATGAAAGATTATTATCGTGTGACGCGCCGTATTCGCGAACTCAACACGATGTTATTACAACTCTTTGATGAAGCGATACTTACCCTACCGACCACAGAACGTCCCTGCCCTATCGATGACCTATTTCGATTAAGGGGAGATCTGATTGAACTACGGGATAGTCAAAGCTTTACCCACTCCCCCGAAACGATCTTAAAAATGTTCCTGGTGATGGTTCGCCATCCAGAGATTACGGGCATCTATTCAGCAACTCTGCGTCAACTGCGCCTAGCCCTGCAGCAAATGAAAGCACCGCTGTGCGATATTGCCGCCGCCAGACCTTTATTTCTCGAAATTTTAGCAAGCAGCGGCGCAGTGAGCCGAGCATTAATGCCGATGCACCACCATGGCGTTCTAGCCGCTTATTTACCGCAATGGGAGTCGATAGTCGGTCAGATGCAATTCGATCTGTTCCATGCTTACACCGTCGACGAACACACCATGCGGGTGCTACAAAAGCTCGAAAGCTTTGGCAGAGAAGATGTCCGACCTCAACACCCGCTATGCGTAGAAATTTGGCAACGTTCACCTAATCACCTAATTTTAATTATTGCCGCTATTTTTCACGATATTGCAAAAGGCCGCGGAGGCGATCACAGTTTGCTTGGTGCAGAAGATGTTTACGCTTTTGCCAAGCTACATCAACTCAACTCTCGCGACAGTGAACTGATTGCTTGGCTGGTCGAACATCATCTTTTGATGTCAGTGACTGCGCAACGTCGAGATATTCAAGATCCAGAAGTCATTCGCCAGTTCGCTGAAGTAATGGTGAATGAGCGCCAACTAAAGTTCTTAACCTGCCTCACTGTAGCTGATATTTGTGCGACCAATGAGAGCTTGTGGAACAGTTGGAAACAGAGCTTATTACGTGAGCTCTTCTTTGCTACCGAGAAACAGCTGCGTCGTGGTAAAGATAAGCGCCCGGATCTGCGCTCGCGTGTCAGACATAATCGACAGCAAGCTTTAGCACTATTGCGCATGAACGACGTTGATGAAAATCGCCTATTCCATTTATGGAATCGCTGTCGAGCTGATTATTTCTTACGCCACACTCCAACACAGTTAGCTTGGCATGCGCGGCACTTGCTCAAACATACGCTATCTGAGCCCTTAGTGTTAATCAGCCCCCAATCAGCCCGAGGCGGGACAGAAATATTTATTTGGAGTCCAGACCGCGCCTATTTATTCGCCACCGTTGCTGGAGAATTAGATCGCCGCAATTTAAGCGTTCACGATGCCCAAATTTTTACTAACCGTGATGGCATGGCGATGGATACGTTTATTGTCCTTGAACCGGAGGGCACTCCGTTAGCGCCAGACCGTCATGCCTCAATTATCCAAGGTCTGACACAATCCTTACAGCAAGAGAAATGGGTGATACCGAAAACGAGAAGGTCCTCGTCACGATTACGTCACTTTACCGTTGAAACGCGAGTTCACTATTTGCCGGGACATACCGACCGTCGAACATATTTGGAGCTTGTTGCCTTAGATCAACCCGGATTACTCGCACAGATTGGTGCGATCTTTGCTGAGCTTGATATCTCCCTTCATGGAGCGCGTATTAGTACAATTGGTGAGCGCGTTGAAGATTTATTTATTCTTGCAGACAATGAACGCCGTGGATTGAGTAAAAAAATGCGCGAGCAATTGCGTCAAAGGTTGACAGAGACCCTCAATCCAACCGATAAAATGTAGTTCAAGGAAGATCGTAATGGGTAAAACATTAAGCTTTACCCTCACACAGGTAGTTAAGTTTTATTTACTGCTTACTTAGACAATGAGAATTTTGGGAAATTATGATGCAACAGTTAGAAAAAATTATTGAAGCTGCCTTTGAACGCCGTGCAGAAATCACGCCTAACAACGTTGATAGCGAAACGCGCGATGCTGTGAATCAAATTATTCAGTTGATCGATAAGGGTGAAGTACGTGTCGCTGAGAAAATTGACGGCGAGTGGGTAACACATCAATGGCTGAAAAAGGCAGTTCTTCTTTCATTTCGCATCAATGATAACCAAGTGATGGACGGCGCTGAAACCCGCTATTTCGATAAAGTTCCGTTAAAATTTGCAGATTACGATGACGCTCGTTTCCGTAAAGAAGGCTTACGTGTCGTTCCACCTGCTGCCGTGCGTCAAGGGGCGTATATAGCTCGCAACACAGTGTTAATGCCTTCTTATGTCAATATCGGTGCTTATGTCGATGAAGGGACAATGGTTGATACTTGGGTAACTGTGGGTTCTTGTGCACAAATCGGTAAGAATGTTCACCTTTCAGGTGGCGTTGGTATTGGCGGAGTATTAGAGCCGCTGCAAGCAAATCCAACTATTATCGAAGATAACTGCTTTATCGGTGCACGTTCTGAAATCGTTGAAGGTGTTATCGTCGAAGAAGGTTCTGTTATTTCCATGGGCGTTTATATTAGCCAAAGCACACGTATTTATGATCGTGAAACCGGTGAAGTCTTCTTCGGCCGTGTTCCAGCAGGCTCAGTAGTCGTTTCAGGAAGTATGCCAGCAAAAGATGGTAGTCACAGTCTTTACTGTGCCGTTATCGTGAAAAAAGTCGATGCTAAAACACGCGCCAAAGTCGGTGTGAACGAATTACTTCGTAGCATTGATGATTAATTGATCCACTCGCTTCTTGTCTACGATGTGATTGGTTTTGGACAAAGGTGAACTCAAGAGGTTAACAACTATGTTTGATAATTTAAAAAGCTTAGGGATCACCCATCCTGAAGAAATTGATCGCTATAATCTTCGTCAAGAAGCGCATCACGATATTTTAAAAATCTACTTTAGAAAGGATAAAGGTGAATTTTTCGCGAAAAGCGTTAAGTTTAAATATCCTCGTCAAGGTGAGTCGGCTGATCATTTATCTGTAAATGACACTCAAAAAATTAATCCAAATCTCTCTTATGTGATTGAGGAACTGGATCAGTTATGCCAACAAAATCCGTTAGAAGTCGATTTGAAGAATAAAATTCTTGAAGATCTCCGTCACTTAGAGGCGGTAGTCTCAAACAAGATCGCTGAGATCGAAGCTGATCTTGACCGGCTTACTCGCTTTAAATAATCGTAGATAAAAAAATCCCGCTCAATGCGGGATTTTTTTATGTGATAATTAACTGCTCTGGTCTACACCTTCATCGCTATCGTAACTATCACAACATCTCAACTATTTAGAGAGCAACAACGTTTGCAGCAGAAGGTCCTTTCGCGCCATTCTCGATGGAGAATTCGACTTTTTGGCCTTCGTCTAACGTTTTAAAATCGTTGCTTTGGATTGCAGAGAAATGAACAAACACGTCTTTGCTTCCGTCTACAGGAGAGATAAAACCAAAACCTTTACCTGCGTCAAACCACTTTACTAAACCAGTCATCTTAATAGACATCGTTAAATCCTTACTTATCGATCCGCTCAGTATGGCGAATCTGATCTGCTATACAGTAAATAGCTTATGGTCACTTTAAAAGGAGGCTCATGAGAAAGGATATCGATGGATAACGCTTGAAATGAAGACTGCTTTACTAAATTTGCTTGCATAAGGTCTGTACTACAAACCGATTCCTCTATGATAGACATACTTTTTTTATTTGCACAACTATTCTATCAACTTTTTCATATGCAACCAAAACATAGCCCACCGTGGGTAAGTGGGCTATGGCTTTACAACCCGTTTTTATTGAGCGAGCAGATATAACGCGTCGTTACCACGCTTGATATTTAACGCCAATACCGCAGGTTTTGTATCAAGCACCTTACGTAGCTCACCAAGGTTAGCAATAGCTTGCTGATTGACGCCTAAGATTACATCACCTTTACGTAAACCAATGCGTGCGGCAGTCGAACCGACTTTAACAGCGTCGACATGAACGCCTTTTTGTCCACTGCTGACCGAATTACTCAATTCTGCCCCTTCAATTCCGGCATAAATCGTTGCTGATGAGACATTATCTTGGCGGCTCTGTTGTAGCTCAAGGGTCACGTTGATCGGTTTACCCTCGCGAATGATACCGAGCGATAATTTGGTTCCGACAGGTAGTGAACCGACTTCCGCACGTAAGGCTGCGAAGCTATTCAACGGCTTACCGTTCATCGAGACAATCACATCACCTGGTTTCAACCCTGCTTTTTCAGCGGAGGAGTTAGGTAACACTTGGCTGATAAATCCGCCACGTTGAGCATTCACATGAATGGCTTTTGCCAATTCAGAATTTAGCTCTGTCCCCATGATCCCCAATTCACCACGCTTAACCTGGCCATACTCAATCATCTGAGCCGTCAGGTTTTTTACCATATTGCTTGGGATAGCAAAGCCAATACCAATATTACCGCCGTCGGGTGCGAGGATTGCCGTATTGATACCAATCAGCTCACCATTAAGGTTAACCAATGCTCCACCTGAGTTTCCTCTGTTTATAGCCGCATCGGTTTGAATAAAGTTCTCATAATTGTCGACATTTAAACCACTACGACCGAGTGCCGAAACGATCCCGGAGGTGACAGTTTCACCCAATCCATAGGGGTTACCAATCGCGACGGTATAATCGCCAACTTGTAAATTATCGGAGTCTGCCAACTTAATAGTAGTCAAATTGGTCGCATCTTTAAGTTGTATTAAGGCAATATCGGAACGAGGATCTTTACCTATCACTTTGGCATCAAAGCGACGTCCATCGCTCAATTGAACGGTAATTTTCGAAGCGTTATCGACCACATGGTTGTTGGTAACCACATAGCCTTTTTGCGCATTAATGACCACCCCTGAACCTAAAGCACGAAACTTCTCTTGCTGGCCACCCTGCCTTTGATTCGGCGTTTGGCAAAGCGGTGAATTCATGAAAGGTGAACCTTGCTGGCAAAAAGGAGTCATGTCGCCGAAAAACTGCTGAAATTGCTGGTTAGCTTGATTTTTTACGGTAGTCGAGCCTTCAACACTGATGCTCACCACGGAAGGCATAATTTTTTGAAGCATCGGCGCGAGACTAGGCAGTTGTTGGCTATCGGCCGATGCAGTTTGTGCCGCACTGACACTGACTGATCCCAACGCTAAACTCAAACTGAGTGCAACCATACTGAGTGATAAAATATTTTTTTTCATAGTCGGATTCTCTTATTTTTACTTTCCTGCATCATTGCTGTGATGATTCTCATAAGAATGAATGTATACCAATTAGTTCCTTCTTAACTCCCTGTAAAAACGTAAAAATATATTTGAACGCTTGACACTTTCTAGACGAAATCGACGGCCATCAAACGGCGATATTCTTCCCAAGCATAAAGATCTGTCATGCCACTGACATAATCTTGAATCAGACGATATCGGTAATAGCGCTCCCACAGCATCAAGGTTGAATGGGGAAGGTGTTGGCACTGCTGTAAATGGTGGCAATACGCTTTGCAATGTTTATCCGATAAGCGGTGAAAAAGTCGGGTTTCAATCGGATAGCCGGGCAATTCATCTTCAGTTATCAACCGATGAAAGTTATCATAAGAGAGCATCATCATCGGCTGATAGATATCCAACAGCCCTCTAATCACCCGGTACCCTTGTAACTCCAATTGTTCCACTTCCGAATGCCGAAAAACGTATTTACGCGCCACTTTCTTAAATACTGCCAATAATCGTCCAGCATCGCCCTCGTCTTCCAATAGGGCATGATTGAAGCTTCCTGTGAAGATAGCAGGTAAATGTTCGATAAAACGCTGAACGGCATGTTTGACTAGCTCGCGCTGTACATGCACACGAAGGGACATAAAAAATTGGTCACCTTTACTTCGCCGTTTCTTCGTTTTCGCCTCTGACCAGGCCTCCTCTACTGTGCGAGAAAATAAGTCATTAGGCTGTATAGCACCCCATTCTGTGGCTAAATACCCATAAAGTGCATCGACATTGAAAATAGCTTTCTCCACGGCATCATCCAAATCGGCGATACAATAAGAAATATCGTCAGCGGCTTCCATAATGTAAGTCAAAGGAAAGCGATGAAACTCAGCGAGTTGGGTTTCTTGCCTAAGCTTATGAATATAAGGTTCTTCCGACAGGTAAAAACCCGGCTTTTTCATCAATGTTGAATAAGCCTCAGGCTTTTCACCTTGCCACCAAGCCGGGGCAGTGTACTTCATAATACAGGCCACTTGGGCATAGCTAAGATTAAGCTGTAAAATAGTGTGTACTAAGCGAATACCTTGTGCATTACCCTCAAAATGGCTGAGATCGGTACGGATTTTGGCAATTAACGAGCTAAGATGGGGTTCCTCGTTATCAAAACCCGGAATCCCCACCGCTAAATGTTCTTGAAACCAATCTTTCAGAGCCGCTTCACCGAAGTGTCCAAAAGGCGGGTTACCCACATCGTGCAATAAGCAAGCCATTTCAACTAAACTTTCAAAACTACGGGCGAAATTCTCGAGGCCAAGCTGCTCGAGTCCAGATTGCCGCTGTAATTTTGATAAAATTTCACGAGCGATATAGCGCCCTGCCTGCTGAACTTCAAGTGAGTGCGTCAACCTCGAGCGAACAGAGGCGTTACGTTCTAAGGGAAAAACTTGGGTTTTTTGTTGTAAACGACGTAGTGCCGCTGAGTGGATAATCCGTCCGCGATCGCTTTCAAATACTCGGCTGATCTGTTCTTCTGTCTCTGGAGTACGGCCGTTATTAAAAGGTCTTTTAACGCTAATCTTATCTTTAAAATTAATCCTCACCCTCTTCTCCCCTTAGACAACATTAATTCCTTCTAACACCGTGATAGACTATGCTATCTCACATAATTGAATCCACCGTTTTAGTAGGGTATACCATGAAAATAGGCATTATCGGGGCGATGGAGCAAGAAGTTACACTGCTCCGCGAAAAAATCGAACAGCGTCAAACGATTAGTCTGGCCGGATGTGAGATCTATACGGGAACACTCCATGGCGTCGACATTGCGTTATTGAAATCAGGGATTGGTAAAACCTCCGCCGCATTAGGGACGACATTGTTACTTCAACTCTGCAAACCTGATGTGATCATCAATACTGGCTCAGCAGGCGGCTTAGAGAGTAGCCTTAAAATTGGTGATATCGTGGTATCTAGTGAAGTACGCTATCACGATGCAGACGTCACCGCTTTCGGTTACGAGCCAGGTCAAATGGCTGGCTGTCCCGCGGCTTTTACAGCAGATGAAAATCTTATCTCGACAGTTAAGTCGTGCGCGGCTGACTTAGCGCTACATACTGTCACAGGACTTGTCGTCAGTGGTGATGCGTTCGTTAATGGGGCTGAAACCTTGTCGCGTATTCGCACGACTTTCCCGCAAGCCATCGCGGTTGAAATGGAAGCAACGGCGATAGGCCATGTCTGCCACCAATTTACGACACCTTTCGTGGTTGTCCGCTCTATTTCCGATGTGGCCGATCAAGCCTCTCATTTAAGTTTTGATGAATTTCTCACGATTGCGGCACAACAGTCATCGTTATTGGTTGAATCCATCGTTAAGAAACTCGGTTGATACCAATAAAAATCCCGCTCACTGCGGGATTTTTTCTACTAAAAAACTTTACGCTAATTCACAAATTAGCCGTAGAAACTCACATTAGTACGACGTTATTTTAAAGTTAGGAATAACCTTTTTATCAATCAACTGATCGAATAGTTGATAGAAACTCTGCTCAGTCGACTGATAATCCATAAATCCTGCCGAGCGGCTCTTCGTCATATCGGTAAAAGCTTCGAAAGGTCGACCAAGATCTGCATCGGTATGCCACCATGAAGCCAGCTTATTGACGTCTTTCGTTTCCAACTGATACTTCTCCGCGAGTTCCGTCCACAGCTGTTGCGCGTCGGCCTGTTGCATTTTTTCGTCTAATGGTGTTGTACTGCCCGGATAGTCTCCACATTCCACACCAAAATAGCCCGCAAGTCGTGGCCATAACCATTCCCATCTGAAATGCTCGCCATTAACAATATTAAAGGCTTCATTTTGCGCTTCTACTGCGTCAGTAGACCAGACCAATTGGCGAGCCAAGATCCTCGCATCAGTGACGTCAGAGACTCCCTTCCACTGTTCAGGAGAGCCAGGGAAAACAAAGGGCCACCCCTGTTCGCGGCAAAGTGCAGCATAGACAGCAAGTGTTTGCCCCATATTCATGGCATTACCTTGCGCGGCACCAATCACAGTATGCGGACGATGTACACTCCAGCGATAACCATAACGTTCAGCGCCAGCAAAAATCTCATCCTCCTGTGCATAGTAAAAATTATCGACAGGTTGGCGTGGTTGTTCTTCTCTAAAAGGCGTGATGACGGTATCCGCTGCGCCATAAGCCTCGAATGGCCCCAGATAATGTTTAAGTCCTGTGACGAGGGCAACATGGCTTTTAGATAAGCGATCACCTAACGCATCGATGACATGGCGAACAATGGCACCATTGACACGAATATTTTCTTTTTCATTCGCTTGACGAGACCATACAGTAAAAAATACCGCATCGGGACGCTGTTCACCGAGCACAGTAGCCACCTGCTCCGCGGACGTTAGATCGGCAGTGAGCCCTTTTACCCCCTCAGGTAATGGTGACTGCCCACGAGAAAGGCCAGTCACCTCCCAACCTTGTTGAAGTAGTTCTAAAGCGAGAGCGCTACCAGTAATGCCACTGCAGCCAATAATAAGTGCTTTTTTTTGCATAAAACCTCCAAAAGTGAGTTTATCCTACTAGCTTAGTTGAGAGTTAAATGCTTATCTGAGGTAAAATTTCACATTACTTTTGAATGGAATTCACAAATATGCACGATCAGCGCTTTAAAAACATTCATCAGTTTATTGCTTGTGTCCAGACGGGAAGTTTTACTGAAGCTGGGAGACGGCTCCATCTCTCACCCTCTGCCATCAGTAAGTCAATTCAAGCATTAGAACAACGTTTAGATTGCCGACTCTTCGATAGAACAACTCGAACATTACAATTGACCGATGCAGGCAGCACATATTATGAAACCTGCTTACTGATCCTCCGCCAACTCACCGAGACCGAAACCGCTTTACAACTAAGCCAAGATTTACCGACAGGAAAAGTTACGCTTGCCCTCCCAGAAACTTTTGGAAAAGTGGTAGTACTACCATTACTTTGTTCCCTGATGCAGCGCTATCCTGAATTACGTCTAACGTTACATTTCTCGGATACATTACTTGACCTTGAACAAGAAAAAATCGATATCGCCGTGCGAATAGGTGGGGGGATCCCTTTAGAGACACAAGAGGGATTTCAGCATTTTGGCTATGAGAAAATGGTGTTTTGTGCAAGCCCTGGCTTTATTGCAGAATACGGAATGCCGGCGACGCTAAGCGAACTCTGCGCGCAACATATCGTCGGCTATCAAGCGCAAAACGGACAAATGAAACCGTGGATTATTCCCACAAGTAGCCATCCACAAGCGTGGCATCCTTCTCATTACCGATTGGTGGTTAACCACACTGAAGCACACCTGATGGCGGTCTGCAATGGGATAGGCGTTGCACAATTACCTTACTGGTTAATTAAGGACAAGTTAGAACAAGGGGAGATTGTGTTAATTCTGCCAGAGGTAAAACTGGATGGGCTACCACTAACCTTACGTTACAAAGCGGTGCAGCAATCGTCCCCGAAAATTCAGGTCGTGCTTAATACGCTGCACACATTAAGCCTGATAAATTAACGGGGAAAAAGCTTAAACGCTAAAGGATGAACCGCATCCGCAGGTAGTTTTAGCATTAGGGTTGGTTACGATAAAGCGAGCACCTTCAAGTCCTTCGGTGTAATCGACAGAACCGCCGACAAGATATTGAAGGCTCATTGGGTCGACCACAAGGGCCACACCTTGCTTCTCAATGGTCATATCGCCATCGTTAACTTTATCGTCAAAGGTAAAGCCGTATTGGAAACCACTGCAGCCCCCACCGGTAATATAAACCCGCAATTTTAATTCTGGGTTCTCTTCGTCAGCAACTAAGGTTTTAACCTTATTCGCCGCTGCATCGGTAAATTGTAACGGCACGTTGGCCACGTCATCGCTCATTATTCTGCTCCAAAAAGAGAGGGTCAACTTACAACCTTATCCCTCTATTATCAGTCAGCATAGCTTCGCAATCAAGCCTACAACTAAACCAACCGTGCCGTGAGAAGCTTCATCATTTATCCTGCCATTAACAGCATGGGGCATTTTCCATTACACTGTAGGGTATTCTTTCTCTGTAATGCAGGAATTTGTCATGAATAAGTCTGAAGCACTGTTTCAAGAAGCTCAATCCGTCATCCCGGGCGGTGTAAACTCACCGGTTCGCGCTTTTTCAGGGGTTGGCGGGTCACCTCTGTTTATTGAACGCGCAGAGGGAGCCTATATCTATGATGTCGATGGTAAAGCCTATATCGACTATATCGGCTCATGGGGCCCAATGGTGCTCGGCCACAATAACGCAGAAATCCGTAATGCAGTGATTGAAGCGGCTGAACGGGGATTAAGTTTTGGCGCCCCTACCGAAATGGAAGTCAAAATGGCGGAACTGGTTTGCGAACTAGTCCCTTCAATGGATATGGTGCGCATGGTGAACTCTGGGACAGAGGCTACTATGAGTGCTATCCGTTTAGCCCGTGGGTTTACTCAACGTGATAAACTTATCAAATTCGAGGGATGCTACCACGGCCATGCCGACCATTTACTCGTGAAAGCCGGTTCTGGGGCCCTGACGCTTGGACAGCCTAATTCTCCAGGTGTCCCTGCAGATGTGGTACGTCATACCCTGACCTGTACTTATAACGATCTTGATTCTGTTCGCCAAGCCTTCGAGCAATATCCGGAAGACATTGCCTGTGTGATTGTGGAACCCGTCGCAGGCAATATGAACTGTATCCCTCCCCAACCTGGATTCTTACAAGGCCTACGTGATTTATGTGATGAGTTCGGTGCGCTATTCATTATTGACGAAGTGATGACCGGTTTTCGAGTGGCATTGGGTGGTGCCCAAGCGTACTACAATGTCACGCCAGATCTTACCTGCCTTGGAAAAATTATCGGCGGTGGTATGCCAGTCGGTGCTTTCGGGGGCCGTAAGGAGGTGATGGAAGCACTTGCACCATTAGGGCCGGTTTATCAAGCGGGTACGCTTTCAGGTAACCCTATCGCCATGGCTGCGGGCTATGCATGTTTAACTCAGCTCTCTCAACCGGGTGTTCATAGCACACTGACTTCTTTGACGGAACGTCTTTGCGCTGGACTCAAGCGCGTCGCTGAGCAATATGCAATTCCTTTAGTGACCAATCAAGTGGGGGCGATGTTCGGTTTATTCTTTACCGAAGATAAAGAGGTCAGCTGTTATGCGGATGTAACCCGTTGCGATACTGAGCGCTTTAAGCAATTTTTCCATCTGATGTTAGAAGAAGGCGTCTACTTCGCCCCTTCAGCCTTTGAAGCGGGCTTCATGTCATTGGCGCACAGTGAAGAGGATATCGATCGCACTATCGAAGCCGCTCGCCGCAGCTTTGCGAAATTAGCTTAACCTGCTATTGAGATAAAAAAAGCGCTGCCATGGCAGCGCTTTTTTTTTACGTTAGCTCACTTAACTTAGTGGCCAAACATATCTTTTATCCAACCCGCAACGCCATTACTTTGGCTGCCTTGTTGTTCTTGCTGTTGTTGCTGCTGTAACTGTTGTTGCTGCTGCTCGACCTGCTGCTGTTGCTGTTGACACAGTGCAGTCGGATCAGCCGTCCAAACAGGTAAACTACGCCAAGTACTGCTGCCGGTATTACAGACAAAGTTCCCCGCAGAATCGACAGGCATCATCGATACGTCATCGGGGGGTGTCAGCTGTAAAGGCGTTGGCGGTTGGCTGGCAAGATAACGACGATAAATTTGCATCGCACCACTCGCGCCATAAAGGTGCGTAGATTGGTTATTATCGCGACCAATCCACGTGATCGCGACTTCCTTACCATCGATCCCCGCAAACCAGCTATCGACCAAGTTATTGGTCGTACCCGTTTTACCGGCTAGATGCATGGTATTGTACTGGCTTCCTAATGCATGCGCGGTACCGTGATCCACCACTTGCTGCATGGAGTAAAGTGTCAGATAAGCAGCTTCTGGCGGCTCTACCTGCTGTGCTTGTGGATAGCTCTGATACAGCACTTTATTATCTTCGGAAATCACGGAGCGTACCGCAGACAAGGTCGCCCGGTTGCCGCCGCTAGCAATGGTTTGGAAAGCTTGTGCAACCTCGACTGGCGTCAAGTTCAGCGCTCCAAGTAACATTGCTGGCACTGGAGATAACTGGTCTTGGCTCACACCAAGCTTCGTCCAAGTATCCACCACGTTTTTCAGCCCTAATGACATGCCCAGATTAACCGTCGGAACGTTCATCGAATGCGTTAATGCATCAACAAGCATGACCTTACCGCTAAACTGATGATCATCATTTTCTGGGCGCCACACTTGACCGTTGGGTTGTTTTAACGCTAGCGGTTGGTCGGCAATCCAGCTATTCAAACGATACTGCTGTGGCTGACTTAACGCGGTAAGATACGTCGCTGGCTTGGCTAAAGAACCAATAGAGCGACGTGCCTGCATCGCACGGTTATAGCCAGCAAACTGAGGATTAGCGCCACCAACCATTGCGCGAACTTCACCACTGAAACGGTCTACCACCACCATTGCCGTTTCGAGATCGGCAAGGCGACGTTGTTTACGAAGGACAGGGATCCCTTCTTCGACCGCTTTTTCTGCCGCATCTTGCGAAATAGGATCGAGCGTCGTAAAGATTTTCACACCCGAAAGATCTTGCATTTTATCGCCCAGCTTTTGCTGTAGTTCGTTACGAACCATTTGCATAAACGCAGGCTGTGGGGTGATCACTCCGCCCTTAGGTTGAACCCCTAATGGCCGTGCAGAGAGCATGTCATAAAGCTCTTGGTTGATAACTTTTTGCTGTTGCAGTAAACGCAGCACTAAGTTACGGCGTTCTAACGCTAATTTCGGGTTGCGCCAAGGGTTGTACAGCGAGGCCCCTTTTACCATACCGACTAATAGCGCTTGCTGATCGAGACTAAGTTCATCAACCGGACGCCCGAAGTAGTATAAGCTGGCAAGTGGGAAGCCACGAATCTGGTCATTACCCGCTTGGCCTAAATACACCTCATTGAGGTAGAGTTCCAAGATCCGATCTTTGCTATAGCGCGCATCAACGATTACCGCCATATAAGCTTCGCGCACTTTACGCCATAATGAACGCTGATTAGTTAAGAATAAGTTCTTAACCAATTGCTGAGTCAGGGTACTTCCCCCTTGCACAGCACGTCCTGCAGTGAGGTTCGCGACGAAAGCTCGTCCAATAGAGTAGAGGCTAATCCCATCATGCTCATAGAAATGACGGTCTTCTGTCGCGACTAAGGTATCGACGAGGAGATCAGGAAATCCAGTACGAGGAACAAATAGACGTTGTTCACCATTAGGGGATTGCATCATGGTAATGAGGCGCGGGTCGAGACGGAAATAACCAAAATCACGACCAGTATCGAGGTTTTTAATCTCGCTAAGCTCACCATCTTCAAAATTCAGCTGAGTATGAATCTGACCTTCTTTACCATCTGGGAAGTCGAAAGGTCGGCGCAGTAACTCAATACTGTTGCCTTTAACAGAGAACTCACCCGGACGAGTAATTTTCGTTACTTGACGATATTGTGTCCCTTCAAGCAAGGCGACCATATCTTTACGATCAAACGGCATGCCGGGTTCAAGGCTGACCATACGCCCATAAACCGTGGCGGGAAGGTCCCACACTCGTCCATCAATCCGATGACGGATTTCTGAATCCAGATAGACACCCCATGCCGCCACAATAACAGCAATGACTAAGATGATTTTCAGTAGTAGACCTAGCCAACTTCTTTTATGGCTTTTTCGCGGGGTTTTTCCGCGCTTTTTAGTTGCAGGCAATGACGTATTCTCCTCATCATCATAGCTATCCGAATCGTCTTGATATTTCTTATTGCGTGGTGAAGCCGGGGGGCTTTTTCCCTTTGGCGTGTTTTTTCCTTTACGCCCAATGGGTTCGCGATCATTCCCAGACATGAATTCTCTCTCCAGGCTTTGCCTCAATCGGCGACATACTTTATCTTTATTTTAGGTCCAAAAACACAGAACCTTCTGAAAGATTCGTTACTAAATTTCACGTGGACGATTTTCTCGTTTTCGTCGTCGGTAGGGTATTGGCCGGATCGTCAGGCCACAGATGTTTAGGATAGCGCCCTTTCATCTCTTTTTGTACTTCACGCCAACTCCCTTGCCAAAAGCCAGCTAAGTCTTGCGTGATTTGAATTGGACGCTGTGCGGGTGATAATAGCTCTATTACTACATTAACCCGCCCGCGTGCCACGGTGAGCGGACGTTGCTGGCCATACATCTCTTGTACTTTTATCGATAGCAAAGGCGCGCGTGGAGAAAGATAATCAATTGCGACTTTTCTTCTCGTTGGCACCTCAATATGGGTGGGGACCTCTGTCTCCAGATACTGCCACTGTTCCCAGGATAACTGCGATTTTAATGCCTGATAGAGATTAATGCGTGAAAAATTCCCCAGTGAAGGTAAGCAAGTCAGTTCTGGACCTAACCATCTCTCAAGATTATTCATAAGATCGATATCCGTTACTGATGGCCAGTCGAGTTCAGGTAGCCACTGTTGCGCATAACCGAGCCTCTGTTTCAATTCGAGTGCGGCGTTATCCCAAGGTAATACCGCTAAACCCTTATCTTTTACCCAAGCTAAGTAAGCCGCAATTAGCTGGTCTGGATTGGGTTTGTCTCCTGGCCGCGAGCTGATGATAATCTCGCCAATGACCTCGTGCTGCCAGACCTTAAATTGCGCCTGGCTTTCCTCCCACTCTAGCGCATGCCGATGGCTTATTAACTGCGGCGCCTCACGTCGAATATCGTCGAGCGATAGGGGGAAGGCTAACTGAATATGAGCTTCATACCGATCAGACGGTAATTGTAATTGCACCGCGATCAGCCAACTATAGCGGCTTAGAGGATGCTCTAACGTTAACGTCGCGCCGCGACCGTCTGCCAGTTGATAGCGATGGGTCGTTCCACGTCGGTGAGCAATACGGTCGGCAAACGCCGACAATAATGGCGCGAGGGCATCATCGAGAGGACTGAGCGAAAATCTTTCCCCCAGCATCCGGCAGACTTGCCTCGCTCGGGTCGTCCACACTGCACTTGGCTTGGTGAGGCTATCGCGTAAATCCCCCGCACCACGTCGTTCCGGTTGCTCAATGATGGCCGTCAGTAATGCGGCAGTCGATAGGCTATCGCTGCCCTCACTGGCGATTAACATTGCAGCGAGGCGAGGTGTCACACCGAGCTCAGCCATTTTTCTTCCTTTCGCCGTTAACGATCCAGTCGCATCAATGGCGCCGAATTGGCGAAGTTGTGACGTAGCGTAGGCCAGTGCAGGTCGAGGAGGCTCGTCTAGCCACTGTAACGCCGATACCTGTTGGCAGCCCCAAGCGAATACATTTAATAGCAGCCCGGTTAGGTCACTGCGTAGAATCTCAGGGGTCGCTTGTTCGGCTAAACGTTCCGCTTGCTCGGTCGCAATCAAATGCCAACATTTTCCTGGCATTAAACGACCCGCACGTCCTGCTCGTTGGGTCATCGACGACTGGCTGACAAATTGTGTGTTAAGTCGCGGAGTGCCTGCCCGTAAATCAAATTGCGAAACACGCTCTAATACTGAGTCGATAATTAAGCTTATGCCTTCAATCGTTAAACTTGTTTCTGCAATATTAGTGGCGAAAACAACTTTTCGTTGCCCTGGGGCAGATGGACTGATTGCGAGTTGTTGTTGCTCAATGGATAACGCGCCGTACAAAGGTCTCAATTCTACCTCTGGCGAACATCGCGTTGCGACCTCGCTCATCACTTGATGGATTTCACGCTCACCAGGTAAGAAAACCAGCATATCGCCTTGTTCTTGTCCCAAGACTTCCACGATTTTATGCGCGAGATTCGCGGAAAACAGCCCCTGCGATGGAAGACTGTGATAGAAACGTTCGACTGGATAATGTCTACCTTCTGAGGTAATAACGGGTGCTTCCGGTAATACCTCCCCTAACCGTCGATTATCTAAGGTCGCTGACATAATCAAGAGTTTAAGATCGTCGCGTAATCCTCGCTGGACATCCAGCATAAATGCTAAAGCCAGGTCAGCGTGTAAACTACGTTCATGAAATTCATCGATGATCACCAGTGAGACACCTTCTAACATGGGGTCTTGCTGTAATTGTCTTGTTAGCACCCCTTCGGTAACCACCTCAAGTCGGGTCGTCTTACCGATACACTGCTCAGCACGCATGCGATAGCCAACCGTCTGACCGGCAACTTCACCGAGAGAATGCGCAAGACGAAGCGCCACGTTTTTGGCGGCAAGCCGTCTTGGCTCTAACATGATTACTTTACCGTTCAACCCAAGACGTTGCAGTAACTGAATAGGAAGCCAAGTCGATTTACCGGCACCAGGTGGAGCCTGAAGAATAACTTGAGGTGAATGAGAGAGGGCTAACACTAACTCATCAAGCACGTCGTGAATCGGTAGGGTGCTCAATCTTCGCTCCGTTTAGGGATTATGATACTATGGCTACTATAGCATTAATGAATAGGTGATACTTACCTCCTAACGCCGTAAGGAACTCTGTGGTTTCCCGAAACACTGCGACAGATAACTATTTTTTCGCATTACCTCTCCCCAGTCGCGCCACTGAGCAACTCATCCAATGGCGTGCCAACGCTTTGCCAGCAGATACGGGCATACCGGTTCCCAGTGAACAGTTCTCTATGATACTCGCATGGATGAACGCTCCGACGGCCACACAGCTGACTCAACTGCAGTCTATGATCAGCGGACTGCGATCACCGTCTTTTACTTTTACCTTGAATGACGCTGGGTATTGGCCACGATCTGGCCAGCTTTGGGTGGGATGCCGTCCCGCACCACGTGAGCTTTTACAGTTAGCCGAACTATTACGCTCAAGGGCCGCACGTGCAGGCTGCCCGCAACCTGCTTTTCCTTTTCATCCTCATGTCACCCTTTTAAGACAGGTACCTACTTCGATTCGTTTACCGAAACGAGACTTCTCATGGCCAGTGACCTGTCAGCACTTTTCATTAATGAGAAGCCGCTACCAGCGAGGCAGGGTTATCCTTAACACCGAACAGCACTATCCCCTGTTTGATAGAGAGTAAGATTGATGGAATTCTCCTCGCCGCTCCAGCCGGCTATCTTAATAAAACGCTATAAACGCTTTCTTGCCGACGTCCGTCTTCCCAGCGGAGAAATCACTACCCTACACTGTGCAAACACCGGTGCAATGACAGGATGTGCGACCCCTGGAGATACTATCTGGTATTCCACCTCCAGCTCAGCAACGCGTAAATATCCTTACAGTTGGGAACTGACACAAACTGCTGACCAGCATTGGATTGGTATTAATACGCTACGCGCGAATCAACTCGTCGAAGAGCTCCTCACCCTACAAGGCGTTCCCTCTTTAGCACAATTTACGCATTGGCAACGAGAAGTCGCATTTGGTGAGGAGAAGAGCCGGATTGACTTTGTCCTTTCTAATAAAGAAGAACAAAAATATTATCTTGAGGTGAAATCCGTCACATTATTAACTCATGGAAAAGGCTATTTTCCCGACACAGTCACCTTACGCGGACAAAAGCACCTTCGAGAATTAATGTCGATCGTCAAACAAGGACATCGTGCAGGCCTCTTTTTTGCTGTATTACATACAGGTATCCATCAAGTCAGTGCGGCCAAACATCTTGATCCCGTTTATGCTCAACTTCTGCACGAAGCGATGACACTAGGGGTTGAGGTATTTGTCTATCGTGCGCAGATTAGTCACCAGCAACTGACATTGGTGGACCCGATACCATTCGTCGAATAGCGGGGTAAATGTTTTCTTTTAGGAGTTTTTCCTCTTTAATTAGAAACATATTATCAATAACGCGAAACTCATCGTGATCATCAATTGCCAACCCACACGGTTTCTGATATTTATAGCGCCCTGTTTTTTTCCCTACGTGGGAATCAGGAATCGATAGTGCGTGTTATCCAGGAGAAGCAACATGCAAGAAGGGCAAAACCGTAAAACATCGTCTCTAAGTATCCTCGCCATCGCTGGGGTGGCGCCGTATCAGGAGAAACCGGGCGAAGAGTATATGAACGAAGCCCAGCTGGAACACTTCAAAAAAATTCTTGTTGCTTGGCGCAATCAACTCAGGGATGAAGTAGACCGTACCGTTAGTCATATGCAAGACGAAGCGGCTAACTTTCCTGATCCAGCCGATCGCGCAACACAGGAAGAAGAGTTCAGTCTGGAACTGCGTAACCGAGATCGTGAACGTAAGTTAATCAAGAAGATAGAAAAAACGCTGAAAAAAGTTGAAGATGACGACTTCGGTTTTTGTGAAGCTTGTGGTGTAGAAATCGGCATTCGCCGTCTTGAAGCACGTCCGACCGCCGATATGTGTATCGACTGTAAGACGCTAGCAGAAATTCGCGAAAAACAGATGGCAGGCTAATCCTACCGCTGATCGAGGATATACCTAATTGCACGGCCGCAGTGCCCAACCGCCAGTGGCTGTGCGATTACTTCTATTATGACTGATTCTACACCTATCATCGGACGCTTTGCGCCCTCCCCCTCAGGTGACCTCCATTTTGGTTCGTTAATGGCAGCGCTTGGCAGCTATCTGGATGCCAAATCGCAACAAGGCCAATGGCGTGTCCGCATCGAAGATATTGATCCTCCTAGAGAGATCGCGGGAGCCTCTCAACGCATCCTGCAACAACTCGAACACTATGGGTTAAATTGGGATGGTCCGGTCATTTGGCAGTCACAACATCATGCCCGTTATCGAGAAATCCTTGAGTGGCTTATTACGCAGCGGCGCAGTTACTACTGTACCTGTACCCGTAAAGCGATTCAGCAATCGGGGGGGTACTACCTTGGTACTTGTCGCAATGCCCAGCATGGTCCAGAAGGGGCAGCTCTTCGCTTATTCCAGCAATCACCCGTAACCCAATTTACTGATCTGTTACGAGGAACCGTTCACTGTCATCCCCAATTAGCGCAAGAAGATTTTATTATTCATCGTCGAGATGGGTTGTTTGCCTATAATCTTGCTGTGACGGTGGATGATCATGACCAAGGCATAACGCAAGTCGTTAGGGGAGCAGACTTGATTGAGCCCACGGTGCGACAAATCGCACTATTTCAGCAGCTGGGATGGAATGCTCCCGACTATCTGCACCTGCCGCTCGCCTTAAATCCTGATGGCAATAAACTCTCAAAACAAAATCATGCCCCGCCCCTGCCACGTCAAGCGCCACAGAAAATGTTGATAGCAGCCTTAGCCGCATTAGGACAAGTGGTCGACAATGAATGGAATGATCTGAGTGTTGAGCAGCTCATTCAGCGGGCGACACGACAGTGGCAGAGGGTAAAAATCCCAATTAATAGCACTTTCATTAACACAGATGTGTTATCAACATTCTAAAATGATTCACAACAGGCTATTATGATCTTCTCATTTTGGAACCGTATCTACTTTTTTATTGTTGAGGTGTACTATTTTTACCCGAGTCGCTAATTTTTGCCGAAAAATCCTTACGCGTGACGAGGAGAACACCTCTGCAGAGAATGTCCCACCGCCGATAACGATTATTCCACGCGATCAACATAATATCTCTCGCCGAGATATTAGTGATAATGCACTGAAGGTACTGCATCGTCTCAACAAATCAGGCTTTGAGGCTTACTTAGTCGGTGGGGGTGTTCGTGATCTTCTTTTGGGTAAAAAACCCAAAGATTTCGATATTACCACCAACGCTACCCCGGAACAGATGCGCAAGCTATTCCGTAACTGCCGCTTAGTTGGCCGACGTTTCCGCTTGGCACACGTCATGTTTGGCCCCGAAGTCATTGAAGTTGCTACCTTTCGTGGCCATCATGAGCAGGAAGAAAGCGTTGATCGGAATACGTCGCAACAAGGGCAAAACGGTATGCTGTTACGCGACAATATTTTCGGTAGTATTGAAGACGACGCTCAACGCCGTGATTTGACGATTAATAGTCTCTATTACAGTGCTGCAGACTTCACTGTACGAGATTATGTCAACGGATTAAGCGATTTAGAGCAAGGAATTATTCGCCTTATTGGCCACCCTGAAACGCGTTATCGTGAAGATCCAGTAAGGATGTTACGAGTGATCCGCTTTAGTGCGAAACTCGGGATGACTATCGCTCCTGAAACCGCAGCCCCAATTAGCGAACTCGCCGGGCTATTAAAGAACATCCCTCCTGCGCGTCTTTTCGAAGAAACATTAAAATTACTGCAATCGGGTTACGGTGAGTACACCTATCCATTGTTACGTGAATACCATCTTTTTGAACCTCTCTTCCCATTAGTTCATCAGTATTTTACTGAGAGTGGCGACAGCCCAATGGAGCGGATTTTAGTACAGGTACTCAAAAATACTGATAGCCGTATCCAGAATGATAGACGTGTCAATCCTGCGTTTCTGTTTGCGGTAATGTACTGGTATCCACTGCAAGAAAAAGCGCAACAAATCGCACAAGAAAGTGGTCTGCCTTTCTTCGAGGCTTTCTCATTAGCCATGAACGATACGCTAGATGAAGCTTGTCGAGCGATAGCAATTCCTAAACGCTTCACCACTATGATCCGTGATATCTGGACGCTTCAACTGCGCATCTCTCGCCGTCATGGGAAGCGAGCTTGGAAGTTGATGGAACACCCTAAATTCCGTGCGGCTTATGACTTATTAGTCCTGCGTGCACAGGTCGAATCCTCAGCAGAACTACAGCGTTTAAGCGATTGGTGGACAGAGTTCCAGACTAAGAACGCCAACGACCAAGCCGCGATGTTACAAGATTTAGGTAGCGATCCGGCTCAACGACGTCGCTATAATAGACCGCGTAAACGTGCGCCTAAAGGTAATACCTCGCGTCGAAACGAGAGCTAATATGACGCGTGTTTATATTGCACTCGGGAGTAATTTACGGGACCCACTCGATCAGTGCCAAAGGGCGATTACCGCCCTCGCGGATCTGCCTGCGACAACGCTTATCAATACTTCCTCCTTCTACCGAACGCCACCTTACGGCCCACAAGATCAACCTGATTTTTTAAATGCCGTAGTGGTGTTGGAGACGGCGTTATCACCTTTAGCGCTGCTGGACCACACCCAACGAATCGAATTGGAACAAGGGCGGGAACGTAAAGATGAACGTTGGGGCCCCCGTACACTCGACCTTGATCTATTACTGTTCGGCGAACTGTACATGTCCAGCGAGCGATTGATACTGCCCCATTACGACATGCATAACCGTGCCTTTATGCTCATTCCCTTAGCCGAAGTAGCCGGTGATCTCCCTCTTGGCGACAAGGGTAGTGTAGCAAGTTGTTTGGCATTGTTAGATACCTCAACCATTACTTTGTGGTAATACCAAAAATCGGTATGGGGATTCCCGTCTAGAGGGAGTTACTGTAAACTCCGCGTCATGTTTATCCTTGACAAGAGTTTGTAATGACACCTATCACCCTGAAAAATTTACGTCAGTGGAAACTTGAAGGTAAGAAGTTCGCCTCACTCACCGCCTACGATTATAGCTTCGCGAGACTATTCGCCGAGCAAGATATTCCAGTATTGCTGGTTGGCGACTCCTTGGGTATGACAATTCAAGGCCATGACTCGACGGTTCCCGTGACAGTCGATGATATGGTTTACCATACTCGCCATGTGCGTCAAGGCGCACCAAACGTTCTATTACTCACCGACCTCCCTTTCATGAGCTATCCGACTCCGGAACTGGCGGGTCATAATGCCGCACGCGTGATGCAAGCCGGTGCGAACATGGTGAAGATCGAAGGAGGGGCGTGGTTAGCGGATACTGTTCGTTATCTTACTGAGCGCGCAGTCCCAGTTTGCGGTCACCTTGGCTTGACCCCTCAATCAGTAAATATCTTCGGTGGCTATCAGGTCCAAGGTAAGACGGAAGAGCAAGCTGAACAGCTACTTAGTGATGCGCTTACCCTTGAAGCGGCTGGAATGCAGCTACTGGTCCTTGAGTGCGTGCCTATTTCTCTGGCAAAACGTATTACCGAGGCACTTTCAATCCCTGTAATCGGGATCGGTGCGGGGTCTCATACCGATGGACAAATTCTGGTGATGCAAGATGTGATTGGTATTACTTCTGGCTATGTCCCCAAATTCGCGAAAAATTTCTTAACTGATACCGGGTCGATCGCACTCGCCGTTGCACAATATCAACGCCACGTGCAAGACGGTACTTTCCCCGAATTAGCTCACAGTTTTAAAGGATAGGTTTCTTTCCATGCAGACTTTTCATGAAATCCCTGCCCTACAACAGCAATTGAGCGATTTACGTCGCCACGGTAAAAGGATTGCCTTTGTCCCAACCATGGGAAATCTCCATCAGGGACACATCACTTTAGTAGAGAGAGCGAAGCAATTAGCTGATTGTGTTGTCGTTTCGATTTTTGTTAACCCGATGCAATTTGATCGCCCAGATGACTTAGCGCGCTATCCACGTACCTTAGAGAACGATCAGCAATTATTATCGGGTAAAGCGGATCTATTATTTGCCCCTACGGCCAATACTCTCTACCCAACAGGGCTCACTGAGCAATCTTTTGTTCATGTACCGGGCCTCTCTGAGTTACTAGAGGGGGCTAGTCGCCCTGGTCATTTCCGCGGCGTAAGCACGGTGGTCAGTAAGTTATTTAATATTGTCCAACCGGATGTGGCCTGTTTTGGCGAGAAAGATTTTCAGCAATTAGCCATCATTCGTAAAATGGTGCTCGATCTTAACTATCCTATTACTATTGTGGGTGTACCGACTGTTCGTGCTGAGGACGGTCTTGCTCTTAGCTCACGTAATGGCTATCTCACTGTAGCAGAGCGTCATCAGGCAATTGAATTAAGTCAGACGATGAATTCGATGGCTGAGCGTTTACAGCAAGGGGACCGAGATTATTCCGCTATCGTCGATAGCGCTGTCATGAGTCTGACCAAGAAGGGATGGCAACCGGACGGTATTGCGATTTGTGATGCGGAAAATCTGATGCCCTTAACCTCTCATAGCCGTCAAGCCGTTATTCTTATGGCAGCCTGGTTAGGGAAAGCCAGGCTGATCGATAATCAGCAAGTTACCTTACCATAGTGTGAAGCCTTTCCTCTTCACACTATGGTTATAAGGTGTGAGGAGGATTAACTACGCAGTCCTCGACCCCGTTCAATCAATGTCCAGACGATCGCATAGAACACTGCCACAAATACCAACAGTATCGCTAACGTCATGGGTACTGGTACGTCTTGAATCCCCAAGAAACCATAGCGAAAACCACTAATCATATAAACGATGGGGTTCAGCTTAGAGACTGCCTGCCAGAATGGTGGCAGTAATGCTAATGAATAAAACACGCCACCTAAATAGGTAAGAGGGGTTAAGACAAAGGTTGGGATCAAACTGATGTCGTCAAAACTTCGGGCAAAGACAGCATTTAATAGTCCAGCCAA
This sequence comes from Tatumella ptyseos, assembly GCF_030552895.1. Taxonomy (NCBI): domain Bacteria; kingdom Pseudomonadati; phylum Pseudomonadota; class Gammaproteobacteria; order Enterobacterales; family Erwiniaceae; genus Tatumella; species Tatumella ptyseos. The sequence continues at coordinate 2,429,440 of NZ_CP130649.1, forward strand.
AGAGAACACAATAGCAGTCAGTAAAATGGTTAATGCCACCATTGGCCAATAGAAAACATGGAAAGGCACAAAGAGTAGCGAAATCGCCGTCACCAGCGCGCCGACACAAATTCCCCGCGCAACACCTCCACCAACATAGCCGGCAATGATTACGTGAGTGGGAACCGGTGCGACCAATAACTCTTCAATATTATGTTGGAATTTCGCACTGAAAAATGATGACGCAACATTGGCATAGGAGTTAGTGATCACCGACATCATAATTAGACCAGGCACGATAAATTGCATATAGGTAAAGCCATGCATATCGCCAATACGTGACCCAATTAAATTACCAAAAATAATGAAATAAAGCGTCATGGTAATCACAGGGGGGACTAAAGTTTGGATCCAAATCCGCCCAAAACGATGGATTTCTTTCGCCCATAGCCGCTTAAGTGCTACCCAATATAAGTGTGCCATTAATTATCTTTCCCCGTATTACTGACTAAATCCACAAATAGCTCTTCCAAGCGGTTTGCCTTATTTCGCATACTCAATACCTGAATATTTTGAGCTGAGAGCTGGCTGAAGACTTGGTTAATCCCCTGCTCACGCAGCACTTCAACCTCTAAGGTTGAGCTATCAATTACTTCGTACTGAAAGCCTTCTAATACAGCAGGATCCGCGTGGGGGGCCAGATCGAGAATGAAGGTTTCCGACACCACTTTACCGAGCAATGCTTTCATGCTGGTATTTTCAACCAACTCACCACGTTGAATAATACCAATATTACGGCAGAGCATTTCCGCTTCTTCTAAATAGTGTGTGGTCAAAATGATGGTCGTACCCGCCTCATTAAGCTGCTTGAGAAACCCCCACATTGAACGGCGTAATTCAATATCTACCCCGGCAGTCGGTTCGTCCAGAATCAGTAACTTAGGTTCGTGCATTAAGGCACGCGCAATCATTAACCGGCGCTTCATTCCACCGGATAGCATCCGTGATTTTTGGTGGCGCTTTTCCCATAAATCGAGCTGTCTCAGGTACTTCTCAGCTCTTACTAAGGCAAGTTTTTTCTCTACACCATAGTAACCTGCTTGATTCGTCACCACTTGCAAAACGCTTTCGAAAGGATTGAAATTAAATTCTTGCGGCACCAGACCAAGCTGGAGTTTGGCTCGAACTTTATCTGTATCGAGATCATGGCCAAATACCCGTACGGTCCCCGAGGACTTATTGACTAACGAACTAATAATTCCAATAGTCGTGGATTTCCCTGCACCGTTTGGGCCGAGTAACGCGTAAAAATCCCCGGCTTCCACGGTTAAATCGATCCCTTTTAACGCTTGGACTTGGTTGCCATACGTTTTTGTTAGCCCGGAAATTTCCAGTGCATAATTCATATTAACTCCACGCCTGTTATAACAGATGAGCATTTTAAAAAATCCTCATTCACCTTCGGGTGAAAGAGGCTATCTAGGATTCTGAATAACCGCCCTACTGCAGTATCAGAAAAGTATGTGTTTTTATCGCCCCACAGCAATTAACTCTACGTTCTAGGATATGAGGCGACTAAACCTGACCGTGGTTCAATCCAATGCACACTTAAGCACTCATTTTCTGTATGGAGAGGGCGAAAAAGATAACGAAGCAAAACGGGGAGTAAGGCTACAGAAAATGTTTAAGAATCTCGTCTCATCACAAGCTAAGTGAATTCTGACATGCTACGGCCGTTAGTCCATTCCCCTGCCTCAAAAGCTATGCTGAGCCAACGCTAGGTTAATTCTCGGTATTGTGGGAACCCACTCACTCGCCGTCCATTATAGAACAGGCCAGCGAGGCTGGCCTGAAACTTTGTGCTATTTGTCTATTACTCAGGAACGACTCGTCCTACATAAGGAAGGTGACGATAGCGTTGAGCATAATCAATTCCGTAGCCGACAACGAACTCATCAGGAATAGAGAAACCAACGTATTCTACCGTCACGTCAACTTCACGACGCTCAGGTTTGTCCAACAAAGTACAGATTGCGACTGAAGCAGGTTCACGTAATTGTAAGATTTCGCGTACTTTACTCAAGGTATTACCTGAGTCGATAATATCTTCCACAATAAGGACATCTTTACCGCGGATGTCTTCATCTAAATCTTTCAATATTTTTACGTCACGCGTTGAAGACATGCCGTTTCCGTAACTTGAGGCGGTGATGAAATCGACTTCGTGAGAAACATCAATCGCGCGACAAAGATCCGCCATAAACATAAATGAGCCGCGTAGTAGACCGACTAATACCATCTCTCTACCACGATCTTGGTAGGCGGTGGTGATCTGCTGCCCTAGTTCTGTAACACGGTTCCTTATTTCCTGTTCGGAAATCATCACTTCAACGGTATGTTTCATAATCTCTATCTCACTGAGAGTACTCAGTTTTCATTGTGCGGCCAAGCGTAAAGGCCTGAAGGGCGAGAATTTATTGCCCCCAGAAATTTACATCTTAAATTCAGGGGCTGCAGTATAGCAGGGAATTTCACTGAGATAAAAACCCTGTGTAGTTCCCCATTACTCCTAAGTCCCGACAGTAAAACTCATCATCATGCCAGTGTCTTCATGCTCTAGTAAATGACAATGGGCCATGTAAGGGGCTTGAGAATCAGCACTATGAGAGAAAGACACCAGCACTTGGCTTACCCCACCTTCAACCCGTACCGTATCTTTTAGGCCTTGACGATGCGCGGCAACTGGCTGGTCGTTCTCACTCAGAATACGATACTGTGTTCCATGGATATGGAAAGGGTGTAACATCATATCGCCTTCGCCACTGATTTCCCAAATCTCATGCTGACCCTGAGGACTTTGCCATGCAATATCCCCCACTTGGTAGGCCTTACCATTAATCTTGTTCCCTTGATGGAAATCATAGCCCGTTGAGTGGGTTGCCATCCCCGGCATCGAGGTCATAGTAGAACCCTGTCCGTGATGAGAAGCATTAGCACTGTCTGTCATCGGCATGGAATGGTGCATTGGCATGCCCGCCATTGCTTGATGGCCATAACACTGCATTAATTGCTGCATACCGAGGGTATCAAGCTGTTTATCCATCGATAGTCCAATACGACGGCGGGTTAATCCATCAGTACTAGGCAAAGAGGGTAAGCTCGCCAGTTGATCGGGTAACTCTGCTGCACCACCAATGCGTAAAGGAAGAATTTTTAATAGGGGTAAGGGTTGGTCAAAAGGAGCAAGTGTCATCCCCATTTGTTTCACCGGTAGTGTCACGAGATCAAACGGCTTAGTATCCGCTATCTCTATCATCACCTCGAAACGTTCACCCGGTAACATAGCAAGTTGCTCGACCTTCACCGGTTCAGCCAATAAGCCCCCGTCGCTGGCAATGACATAAAATGGACGTTCCTGGCTAAGCGCTAGATTCATCGACCGAGCATTACAACCATTCAAGAGTCGTAAACGCACCCAGCCACTCGGTAAAGCGACTTGTGGATATTGGATACCATTGGTCAGCATCATGTCACCAAACCATCCTACCGCCGCATGCATGATATCGAGTTGATAATCGATGTCTGTCCCGGAATCCGTCAATTTTTTGTCTTGAAAGACTAAAGGAATGTCATCGACGCCCCATTGCGAAGGAATACGTAATGTCTTGATATGGTCGTCTTCAATCACCAGCATTCCAGCAAGCCCTTTAGCCACTTGGAAACCCGAAGTCATATGTGGATGGGGGTGATACCAGCAGGTCGCCGCGGGTTGATCGGGTGTAAACCTAACCTCTCGCTGAGCGCCAGCGTGAATGACTTCCTGCGGGCCGCCATCGACCTCCCCGCCAACGATTAGACCGTGCCAGTGCACGGTCGTATCAACAGGGAGTTTATTATAAACTCTTAATGATACTGGCTGATTACGACGAAGCTTGATGGTTGGACCCAAGTAGCTCCCATTGTAACCCCATGTCGATACCGAGTGGTTATTCCATACACTGGTACCTGTCATCGCAGTGAGATCGATACGCTGATGCAGGTCTGGTTCAAGTAAAGTTGGCGTGGTAAGAAGTGGACGCTGCCCTGATAGGGCCTCTCGACTCCATGCAGGCAGTGCTCCAGCGCCAAGCAGTAATGAGCTGAGCTTGATAAAATCTCGACGTTGCATTCGTATCCCCTCTAATTATTTAGCCTCTGACGTTACGCTATCCCCTTATGGGAAGGTCAAGCGTTCTCTGTGTAAACCTGTCGTCATTCATCCCTATTCTGTGCTAACGTTGGTTGATACTTGAAGTGATGAGAATTTTCATGAAAACCTTAGTTAAAATGCTCTTTATTCCACTATTTCTACTGTTATCGAGTAATTGTTATGCTTTAGACGATTCGCAAGCGGACGATATGGCCGATCTTACCGCCGTCTTTATCTATCTGAAAAACGATTGCGGATATCAAGACCTGCCTGATCCACAAATCCGTAATGCCCTCATCTACTTTGCACGGAATAATGGCTGGAATTTGAGTAATTATAATAGCTTTAATATGCAGCAGCGTGGTGAAAGTAGCTATGAAGACCTGCGTGGAATTCGGGTGGATAGCAAGCAGAAGTGTCATCTGTTGGCAGAGAAAACCCTAGGGCTATTGGTTTTCGTCAATAAACAAGCTCACTGACCCCTAAATTGGCGATAGGCATCAACTAACGCAAAGAAGTCCTCGAAACCGCAAAACGCTAGGGATTCTTGGTCATAGTAACTCATTCCTTCATCCAGTTCGTCTACACTTATCGCCAATAAGTTAGCTTGGATCATGACTTCATTGTCACTCAATCCAATCGTGTATTCACGCCCTATATGTTGCCATTGTTGTTCTGTGCCTTTAATTTGCGTTGCGGCCGTCATCACCGCATTAAGGAGTGTCGGATCGGCACTGACTTCTTCGTTAAACCATTGCCCAATCACTTCATGATCCATCGACATCTGCACACGGACGTTACCTTCTATATCTTTAACAAACTGATAATCCATATTAATTTCTCTCTTCATCTGGAATGGGGAATGCCATCCCTATAACAATAAAAAGGGGAGCCAATGGCTCCCCTTTTCGGTGGCATTATTATTTCATAGGCTGAAATTAATTACACCGCGCTTTGGAAAATAACTTCATCTGCTTTCGAGGTATATTGGTTGAGGCGGTCAAAGTTTAGATAACGATAAGTATCATCGGCACTCTTATCCACTTCATTCATATATGTTTGGTACTCATCTGCCGTCGGTAATTTACCCAATAATGCCGATACCGCAGCAAGTTCAGCCGAGGCTAAGAAAACATTAGCCCCTTGACCTAGGCGGTTAGGGAAGTTACGGGTCGATGTCGAGACGACTGTAGCCCCTTCCGCGACGCGAGCTTGATTACCCATACAGAGTGAACAGCCAGGGATTTCAACGCGCGCCCCACTCTTACCAAAGATACTGTAATAACCCTCTTCTGTAAGTTGTGCGGCATCCATTTTAGTCGGAGGCGCGACCCATAGACGTGTTGGCAGCTGTCCTTTAAATTTATCCAGCAGTTTACCGGCCGCACGGAAATGACCAATGTTAGTCATACAAGAGCCGATGAAGACTTCATCGATCTTCTCCCCCTGAACATCAGAGAGTGTGCGTGCATCATCAGGATCGTTTGGTGCACACAGAATCGGTTCTTTGATTTCAGATAGGTCAATCTCAATGATTGCCGCATACTCAGCGTCAGCATCACCTTCCATCAATTGTGGATCAGCCAGCCATTTCTCCATGTTCTGAATACGACGCTCGATGGTACGGCGATCACCGTAACCCTCAGCGATCATCCACTTGAGCAGTACGATGTTCGAGTTTAAGTACTCAATGATCGGGGCTTGATCTAATTTGATCGTACAGCCGGCAGCCGAACGCTCCGCTGAAGCATCTGAAAGTTCGAAAGCTTGTTCAACTTTTAAATCAGGTAACCCTTCGATTTCTAAGATACGTCCAGAGAAAACGTTCTTCTTACCCTTCTTCTCAACGGTAAGTAAGCCCTGCTTAATCGCATAAAGCGGAATGGCATGTACCAAATCACGTAGTGTAATGCCGGGTTGGCGTTCACCTTTAAAGCGCACCAGAACCGACTCCGGCATATCGAGAGGCATCACACCCGTTGCGGCCGCAAAGGCAACAAGGCCAGAACCCGCTGGGAATGAAATACCGATAGGGAAGCGAGTATGTGAGTCACCACCCGTCCCAACGGTATCCGGTAACAACATACGGTTCAACCAGCTATGGATAATCCCATCGCCCGGACGCAGTGAGACACCGCCGCGGTTCATGATGAAGTCCGGTAATGTGTGGTGAGTTTGAACATCTACCGGCTTAGGATAAGCTGCCGTATGACAGAATGACTGCATCACGAGGTCGGCGGAGAAACCTAGACACGCGAGGTCTTTAAGTTCATCACGCGTCATCGGCCCAGTGGTATCTTGAGAACCTACCGAAGTCATTTTCGGCTCGCAATATTCCCCTGGACGAATTCCGTCAACGCCGCATGCACGGCCGACCATTTTTTGTGCTAGAGAGTAGCCACGAGTACTGGTCTCTACCGGTTTAGCACTGCGGAATACGTCGCTAGCGGGTAAATCTAGCGACTCGCGAGCTTTGGTCGTCAGTCCACGGCCAATAATTAATGGAATACGCCCACCAGCACGGACTTCGTCCAATAAGACTTCTGTTTTCAGTTCGAAGCGAACGAGCACCTCATCTGTATCGTGGCGGCAAATTTCACCTTTGTGAGGGTAGATATCAATCACGTCGCCCATATTGAGGTCGCTGACATCAACCTCTATCGGTAGGGCTCCTGCATCTTCCATGGTATTGAAGAAAATCGGCGCGATTTTACTCCCCAATACCACGCCGCCACCCTTTTTATTCGGGACATAGGGAATATCGTCACCCATAAACCATAGGACGGAGTTTGTCGCGGATTTACGCGAAGAACCGGTTCCCACAACATCCCCGACATAGGCCAAAGGGTAACCTTGGGTAGCGAGCTGCTCAATTTGTTTAATTGGGCCGACATTTCCTGGCTCATCCGGCACAATCCCTTCACGTTCGTTCTTCAGCATAGCTAAAGCGTGGAGAGGAATATCAGGGCGGGACCAAGCATCTGGAGCGGGCGATAAATCATCCGTATTCGTTTCACCCGTCACTTTGAAGACGGTTACGGTAATTTTTTCTGCTAATTGAGGGCGCGCTTTAAACCATTCAGCTTCTGCCCAGGACTTAAGGATTTGCTCAGCGTAAGCGTTACCCGCTTTTGCTTTTTCCTCAACGTCATAAAAGTTATCAAACATTAGCAGAGTGTGGGATAAGGCCTTAGCCGCAATAGGGGCTAGAGAGTCATCTTCTAATAATTCAATTAATGGATGAATATTGTATCCACCTTGCATCGTGCCTAACAATTCTGTCGCTTTTTCACGAGACACAAGCGGTGATGCCGTTTCGCCTTTGGCAACAGCCGCAAGGAAACCCGCTTTAACATAGGCCGCTTCATCTACACCAGGCGGAACTCGATTCACTAATAAGTCGACCAGAAACTCTTCTTCACCTTGAGGTGGATTTTTGAGTAATTCTACTAGGCCAGCCATTTGGGTCGCATCTAAAGGCTTAGGTACGATCCCTTGGGCAGCACGTTCAGCAACGTGCTCACGGTATTCTTCTAGCACGACGTTCTCCTCGCTCACATTGTTATAGCTTTTCAACCCTCTACTACCGATAAATTATCATCTTTTTATAGGTTTTTGATGGTCGGTTTAGCTCACTGAGAATAGCAGTATTTTTATTCTTTGTTAATCTGTTTACAAAAACACAACATAATCACTACTAAATAAAAAGTTGTACCATGATAAAAATAACCTTTTTTACCAAGGTGTTAGCGGATCATGCTACGGAGCTTCTGTTGTAATGTCTCACTGTTGCCTTAAAAGATACCAGTAAAACTAGGTTTATCTCATGGTACAAATCACAGTTTTAACATGAATAAGTTGAATTCATTATCTAACTAAACGCTTATTTTCGATCGCTGTCGAGCTTTTAATTATGCTTCTCTCGGCTGATTGAATAGCGTTATACAAAAAAAAACCGCGATAGTTATCGCGGTTTCGATTAAAGCTTCGTTAAGTAATTCTTACTTTTTCTTCGCTTTAGGATTTGGCAAGTCGGTAATGCTTCCTTCGAAAACTTCCGCTGCCAGACCAATAGACTCGTGTAGCGTTGGGTGAGCGTGGATAGTTAATGCGATATCTTCTGCATCACAGCCCATCTCAATCGCTAAACCAATTTCACCGAGTAGCTCGCCGCCGTTTGTCCCAACGATGGCACCGCCGATCACACGATGTGTCTCTTTATCAAAAATTAGCTTGGTCATACCATCTGCGCAATCCGAAGCAATCGCACGACCCGATGCTGCCCAAGGGAACGTTGCCGTTTCGTAGCTGATCCCTTGTTCTTTTGCTTCTTTTTCGGTTAGACCGACCCAAGCAACTTCTGGCTCAGTGTACGCGATAGATGGGATTACTTTCGGGTCGAAATAATGTTTTTTACCGGCGATAACTTCTGCGGCAACATGACCTTCATGCACACCTTTGTGGGCCAGCATAGGTTGACCAACGATATCACCGATGGCATAAATATGCGGAACATTGGTACGCAGTTGTTTATCAACACGGATAAAACCACGTTCGTCGACAGTTACCCCAGCTTTCTCAGCATCAAGGTTTTTACCGTTTGGAACACGTCCGATGGCCACTAGCACTGCATCATAACGTTGTGGTTCAGAAGGTGCATTTTTACCTTCCATTGTTACATAGATCCCGTCTTCTTTCGCTTCAACGGCGGTCACTTTCGTTTCAAGCATTAAGTTGAATTGTTTACTGATACGTTTAGTAAACACTTTGACGACATCTTTGTCTGCTGCAGGAATCACTTGGTCGAACATCTCGACGACATCGATCGATGAACCTAGAGCATGATAAACAGTACCCATCTCAAGACCAATGATCCCTCCGCCCATCACTAATAGGCGCTCAGGTACCGTAGTAAGGGCGAGTGCATCGGTTGAGTCCCATACGCGCGGATCATCATGTGGAATGAACGGTAAAGTAATTGGACGAGAACCCGCTGCAATGATCGCATTATCAAAGTTAATGGTGGTCGTTCCGTTTTCGCCTTCAACGGCAAGTGTATTCGCACCCGTAAATTTACCCAGCCCATTCACCACAGTCACTTTGCGGCCTTTAGCCATCCCCGCAAGTCCACCGGTTAATTGCCCGATAACTTTATCCTTCCAGGCACGCACTTTATCGATATCCGTCTCAGGTTTACCAAAAACAATACCGTGAGCTTCCAATGCTTTCGCTTCTTCAATTACTTTAGCGACGTGTAATAATGCTTTAGATGGAATACAACCGACATTCAAACAGACTCCACCTAGAGTGCTGTAACGCTCAACCAGAACGGTTTCTAAGCCTAAATCGGCGCAGCGAAATGCTGCAGAATAACCTGCAGGACCGGCTCCAAGTACCACAACTTGGGCTTTAATCTCTGTACTCATCATGACCTCTTATTCGATTCTCCGGGGATATTGCGCAATGACCCTTTGTGCAGTTATCTGCCCGGAACCTATGTAATGCAAGAGTTTACATAATTGTTAAAATTGTGCAAACGAGATTGCGTAAAGGTTGGTTGTTTTGGGGATTAGCGCATTATTTCTCAATGAAATCCTGACCAAATCCTTAATAAGATTGAGGCCGGCAAGCGCCGACCTCAAGGTATTACATAACCAGACGACGAATATCGCCCAGCACCTGACCAAGATAGGAGATAAAGCGTGCGCCTTCTGCACCATCAATCACTCGGTGATCAAACGAGAGTGAGAGTGGTAACATCAGACGTGGTACGAACTCTTTACCATTCCAAACAGGCTTCATTGACGATTTAGACACGCCTAAAATCCCAACCTCTGGAGCATTAACGATTGGTGTAAACGAGGTTGTCCCTAAGCCGCCTAAGCTTGAAATTGTAAAGCAACCGCCCTGCATATCGGAGGCAGTTAATTTACCGGCACGAGCTTTCTTCGAGATTTCCATAAGTTCGCGAGAGAGTTCGATAATCCCTTTCTTGTTCACATCACGGAATACGGGGACGACAAGACCGTTCGGCGTATCAACCGCAACCCCAATATTGATATATTTCTTCAATGTCAGGCGTTGTGCATCTTCTGACAGGGAACTATTAAATCGAGGATAGGCTTCAAGCGCCTTCGCCACAGCTTTCATAATAAACACGACTGGCGTAATTTTGACGTCCAGTTTTTGTTTATCAGCTTCCACATTTTGTTGCTTACGGAAGGCTTCTAGCTCAGTAATATCCGACTCGTCAAAGTGAGTAACGTGTGGGATGACCATCCAGTTACGGCTCAGATTCGCACCAGAAATTTTCTGAATACGACCTAATTCAACTTCTTCGATTTCACCAAACTTACTGAAATCAACTTTTGGCCAAGGTAGCATTCCTGGAAGTCCACTCGCCGCAGCAGGGGCTGCGTCGGCACGTTTAATTGCCTCTTTGATATAAGCTTGGACGTCTTCTTTAACGATACGGCCTTTACGACCGGTCGCCTTCACCTTAGCTAAGTTCACACCAAATTCGCGAGCAAGGCGGCGAATAACTGGTGTCGCATGCACGTAAGCACTATTTTCTGCAAACTCGTCCTTCGCCGTTGGCGCAGCGGTAGGTGCAGCCGCCGGAGCAGCTTTAGCTGGGGTTGGCGCAGCCTGTTTTTCTGGCGCAGGAGCAGGCGCTTTTTCAGCGGCCGGCGCATCACTGCTAAAGATCATGATGGCAGAACCCGTACTGACTTTATCGCCAACTGCGACCTGAATCTCGGTAACCGTACCCGCGAAAGGTGCTGGAACTTCCATTGAGGCTTTATCGCCCTCAACGGTTATCAGTGACTGCTCCAGCGAGACTTTATCGCCCACTTTTACAAGAATTTCGGTCACTTCAACTTCATCGCCGCCGATATCAGGGACATTAACGACTTGATTAGCTGAAGCCTTGGCAGCCGCCGGAGCTGTCTCTTCTACAGAAGGTGCGCTGGTAGGGGCTGTCGCGTCGCCCGCAACCTCGAAGGTCATAATCAATGAGCCAGTGTTTACTTTATCGCCGGTATCGACTTTAATTTCTTTCACTTTACCCGCAAAAGGTGCAGGCACTTCCATTGAGGCTTTATCGCCTTCTACGGTAAGTAGTGACTGTTCAAGTTCGACGGTATCACCGACCTTGACCAAGATTTCAGTGACTTCGACTTCATCACCACCGATATCTGGCACCATTACGTCTTTTGCAGAAGCCGCCGCCGGAGCGGAAGCTTTTTCTGCAGCAGGTTGAGCAGCTTCTGGGGCTGCTGCAACGTTTTCTTCCTCTTCAAAGACCATGATCAGTGATCCCGTTTCGACTTTATCCCCCGTCTTAACGTTAATCGCTTTAACCACGCCCGCTTGAGGTGAAGGTACTTCCATTGAGGCCTTATCGCCCTCAACAGTAAGTAGAGACTGTTCGACTTCAACCTTGTCTCCAACTTTAACCAAGATCTCGGTGACTTCAACTTCGTCGGAACCGATATCCGGAACTTTGATCTCAATTGACATCTACTATTACCTCTTACGCCAGACGTGGATTGACTTTGTCTGCATCAATATTGAATTTCTTAATCGCGTCAACAACCACTTGTTTGTCAACTTCACCACGTTTTGCTAATTCACCCAGCGCCGCAACAACGACGTAGGAAGCATCAACTTCAAAGTGATGACGTAAGTTTTCACGGCTATCCGAACGACCAAATCCATCGGTACCTAATACACGATAATCGCTGGCAGGTACATAAGTACGAACTTGTTCAGCAAATAGTTTCATGTAGTCGGTAGACGCAACGGCTGGCGCATCGCTCAGAACTTGAGAAATGTACGGGACGCGAGGTTCTTCCGCTGGGTGTAACATATTCCAGCGCTCACAATCTTGACCATCACGCGCTAACTCGGTGAAAGAGGTTACGCTATACACATCAGAACCAACGCCATAATCTTCAGACAAGATTTTCGCCGCTTCACGCACATGACGAAGGATGGCACCTGAACCCAGTAACTGAACCTTACCTTTATTGCCTTCCAGCGTATCAAGCTTATAAATACCTTTACGGATACCTTCTTCAGCACCTTCTGGCATAGCTGGCATATGGTAGTTTTCGTTCAGGGTCGTGATGTAGTAATACACGTTCTCTTGTGCTTTACCGTACATACGCTCTAAGCCGTCCTGCATTATGACTGCGACTTCGTAAGCATAAGCGGGATCATAAGAGATACAGTTAGGGATTGTCAGCGATTGAATATGGCTATGGCCGTCTTCATGCTGTAAGCCTTCACCGTTCAAGGTAGTACGACCGGATGTCCCACCGATTAAGAAACCACGGGCTTGTTGGTCACCCGCTGCCCAGCAAAGATCGCCGATACGTTGGAAACCAAACATTGAGTAGTAAATATAGAACGGAATCATCGGTAAGTTGTTGGTACTATATGAGGTCGCTGCCGCTAACCACGATGCACCAGCACCTAGTTCGTTGATACCTTCTTGTAGGATCTGCCCCTTTTCGTCTTCTTTGTAGTAGGCTACTTGCTCACGGTCTTGCGGGGTATATTGCTGACCATTAGGGCTGTAGATACCGATCTGACGGAAAAGACCTTCCATACCAAAGGTACGAGCTTCATCTGCAAGAATTGGAACAAGGCGTTCTTTAATTGATTTATTTTTCAACATCACATTTAACGCACGAACGAAAGCGATAGTGGTTGAAATTTCCTTATTCTGCTCTTCCAATAATGATTGGAATTCGCTCAATGCAGGCATCTCTAACTCTTCAGTAAACTCTGCTTGGCGCGTCGGCAGGTAGCCACCTAAGTTCTCACGCTGTTTATGCAGGTACTTATACTCTTCAGAATCTTCAGAGAAGGTCACATACGGCAGCTTTTCCAAGTTTTCATCGGTAACAGGAACATTGAAGCGATCACGAATATAACGCACGCCTTCCATATTCATTTTCTTCACTTGGTGAGCAATGTTTTTACCTTCAGCCGTTTCACCCATCCCATAACCTTTCACGGTATGAGCAAGGATCACAACAGGTTTATCTTTGGTGTCTTGCGCTTTCTTAAATGCCGCATAAATTTTCTTCGGATCGTGGCCACCACGGTTTAGAGACCAGATCTCTTCATCCGACATATCTTTGACTAATGCAGCGGTTTCTGGATAACGGCCGAAGAAGTGCTCACGGACGTATGCGCCATCACGAGATTTAAAGGTTTGGTAATCACCATCGACGGTTTCATTCATCAGTTGGATCAACTTACCGCTAGTGTCTTTACGCAGTAGCTCATCCCAACGTCCGCCCCAGATCACCTTGATCACTTCCCAGCCAGCGCCGCCGAAGATCCCTTCTAATTCATTGATGATCTTACCGTTACCTGTAACCGGTCCATCAAGACGTTGCAAGTTACAGTTAATCACGAAGACTAAGTTATCTAACTTTTCGCGAGTCGCGATGGTGATCGCACCTTTAGATTCAGGCTCATCCATCTCACCATCACCTAAGAAGGCGTACACGGTTTGCGCAGAAGTCTCTTTTAAGCCGCGATGTTCAAGATACTTTAAGAACTTAGCTTGATAGATAGCACCTAGCGGCCCAAGACCCATTGATACCGTCGGGAACTGCCAGAAATCAGGCATTAATTTAGGGTGCGGATAAGAAGAAAGACCTTTACCGTCAACTTCTTGACGGAAGTTATTCATTTGCTCTTCAGTCAGACGACCTTCAAGGAAGGCGCGAGCATAGACGCCTGGAGAGATGTGGCCTTGGAAGTAAACTAAGTCACCGCCATCTTTTTCGGTACGCGCACGGAAGAAATGGTTGAAGCAGACTTCATAAATGGTGGCGGAAGATTGGAAAGAGGCCATGTGTCCGCCTAGCTCCAAGTCTTTTTTAGACGCGCGTAGTACGGTCATGATCGCATTCCAGCGGATAGCTGAACGGATACGACGTTCTAAACTCGTATTACCTGGATAGGTAGGCTCTTCTTCCGTTGGGATAGTGTTGATGTAGTCTTTGATTGCGGATCCAGAGGCTACGTTCACACCACCATTGCGAGCCGCATTCAATACTTGATCAATCAAGTATTGCGCGCGTTCAACACCTTCTTCACGGATGACCGATTCAATCGCCTGTAGCCAGTCGCGAGTTTCAATCGGATCCACGTCATTATGTAGACGGTCTGACATGGGGTATTCCTTATCTGTGTCTGTACATTGAAATTGATAACGCTGAGTAAAAGACCATGACGCATCATGATGCCGATCTCAGCTCTTTATAACGAGATGACTCAATTTTTTCGTTGCTGTAAGCGCCTTAATGAACGCTCACGGCGGGATTGCTCCCGGTTTCTCTCCAATAAAATCTCTTCGAGAAAAGCCAAGTGTGAGTTAGATTCTTCACGGGCTTTTTCAGGCTCTCGCGCAATGATTGCTTCATAAATCCTTGCACGATGCCCACTTACTTTCGCCAGCATATCGCGGCGAGAGTAAAGTAATTCAAAGTTGGAACGCACATTTTGCTTGAGTATTGGCCCCATTGCTCGGACCAAGTGCAGCAAGACCACATTATGTGCCGCTTCAGTGACAGTAATTTGATAATCAATAACCGCATCAGCTTCCGCGTCTAAATCACCACTTTCTTGCGCCTTCTGTATCGCCAAGTGGTAGTGATTAATTCTTGAAAGATCATCTTCCGTCCCACGCAGGGCTGCATAATACGCTGCTATACCTTCTAATGCATGACGCATTTCGAGTAAATCAAATTGGGACTCACCGTATTGCGCCAACAACCCAACTAAGGGATCACTGACGCTTTGCCACAGACTATCTTGTACGTAGGTGCCTCCACCATGACGACGATGCAATAATCCCTTAGCTTCCAAACGCAAAATAGCCTCTCGTACCGAAGGACGAGAGACATCAAATTGTCGAGCGAGTTCACGTTCTGGCGGGAGCTTCTCACCAGGCCGTAGTGTCCCTTCCATAATGAGGGACTCTACCTGTTGCTCTATAACATCAGAAAGCTTGGGCTGTCTGATTTTACTGTAAGCCATCATACTCGTAGTCATTGCTACCTTTTTAAATTGGTCATACCAATTTTCCACAAGATGGGCTAAGCTAACAAAACATTTACCAACTGTCTATATTGCGTTCACTAAAGTAGGCTATAGATCAAAAAAATGAGTCGTGATTTTGGCCTGCCCCCACCCTTGACTGCTATCCTACGAAAATACTTAACGCCCGCAATGATATCATGATCAAATAGGCCATCAGCCTACTTGGATAAAATAACTCACCAAAAAGCTCACTTTTGGCACGATATTATCCATATTAGATACTAAAAAAGAAGATTATTATAACTCTCCAACTTGCCCATTTGTTGAGATAGGCTCACAAATATCTAATAATTCGTCACATTCATCGTAGTAATTCACTGCCATAACCCCGTAAAATAAATGACACAGTCTGTCACATTCTCCTTACAGCCTGAAATATTGGTCGAGAATCTTACGCATGAGGAATTTATGAGCGAGCAACAAACAGGTTCGTTAAAACGGGGGCTGAAAAATAGGCATATTCAGTTAATCGCCCTTGGGGGAGCCGTCGGGACTGGACTCTTTTTGGGATTAGCACAAACCATCAAAATGGCAGGCCCTTCAGTACTGTTGGGATATGCGATCGGTGGTTTTATCGCCTTCATGATCATGCGCCAATTGGGCGAAATGATTGTTGAAGAACCGGTAGCCGGTTCTTTTAGTCATTTTGCTTACAAATATTGGGGTAGCTTCGCCGGTTTCGCATCAGGCTGGAACTATTGGGTACTCTATGTATTAGTGGCAATGGCGGAGCTTTCCGCGGTAGGTCTCTATATCCAATATTGGTGGCCAGAAATCCCTACATGGGCTTCCGCAGCGGTATTCTTTATACTTATCAATGCCATAAATCTCGCCAATGTCAAAATTTATGGTGAACTAGAGTTCTGGTTCTCCATTATCAAAGTCGCGGCAGTTATTGGAATGATTGCTTTCGGTGCTTGGTTGCTCTTTAGTGGACACGGTGGACCTCAAGCTTCTGTCACCAATATCTGGGCGCAAGGTGGTTTCTTCCCACACGGCGTTGGTGGATTGATTACGGCAATGGTCATCATCATGTTTTCATTTGGGGGACTAGAGCTTGTGGGAATTACTGCTGCAGAAGCCGCAGATCCCCAACAA
The DNA here is from genome assembly GCF_030552895.1 of Tatumella ptyseos. NCBI lineage: Bacteria > Pseudomonadati > Pseudomonadota > Gammaproteobacteria > Enterobacterales > Erwiniaceae > Tatumella > Tatumella ptyseos. Next base: position 2,445,836 of record NZ_CP130649.1, read on the forward strand.
AGCATCCCCAAAGCGACCAATCAAGTAATTTATCGTATTTTGATCTTCTACATGGGCTCACTCGCGATACTGCTATCACTTTATCCTTGGACAAAAGTCATTGAAGGCACCAGCCCATTCGTACTGATTTTCCATGAATTAGGGGATAAATTAGTGGCAAATACGCTGAACGTGGTCATATTAACTGCTGCGCTATCTGTCTATAACAGCTGTGTCTATTCAAATAGCAGGATGTTGTATGGATTAGCGAAACAAGGTAATGGCCCTAAAGCATTACTCAATGTTGATAAACGCGGAGTACCTTACGTTGCATTAGGGTTCTCTGCACTGGCAACCGCCTTGGTTGTACTGCTTAACTATCTGATGCCTGGAGAGGCCTTCGGCTTATTGATGGCATTAGTCGTTTCTGCCTTAGTGATCAACTGGGCTATGATCAGCATGGCGCATTTGCGTTTTCGTAAAACCAAGATCAAACAAGGCGTAACCCCGCGTTTCCCTGCTCTATTTTATCCACTTGGAAACTGGTTTTGCTTACTGTTTATGGTTGCCATTTTGGGCATCATGCTTACCATTCCAGGAATGGCTATCTCGGTATGGTTAATCCCAGTCTGGGTCGCTATTTTAGGTATTGGCTACTTTATTAAAAATAAAGCAGCACGTTAGACACTGAGGGGGATACGGGATCCCCCTTTTTCTTACAAAACAACCCCTACCAATGTCAGTAGTGCAGTGATCAGAACAATCACTAGAGTAATCCTTTTTGCTAACGCTACAGCAACCCTTGGCATTTCAACTTTGTCTTTAGAAGGATCTCGTTCCAAAGAAAATTGCGCTAACACGGACAACACATGATATGGCTTATGTCTAAAATCGGCCATAAAGCGCCACCATGCAGGTAATGCTTTCTCGCCATGCCCTAAGAATGCATAAGCTAGCCCTACAATCCTTACCGGTATCCAGTCAATCCAGAATAACAAGACATCGACGCCTGACTGCTCACGATGCTGAGAATTTTGCCTAGCCAACCATCCCTGCCACGCCCGTAGAAAAGCATAGCCTAGTAAAAAGACTGGCCCATAATTAGCCCCGACCACAAACCAGAATAGAGGCGCTAAATAAAAGCGATAATTGAGCCATAACAACGCGTTTTGTAACTCGCGTAAATAGAGTTTATCGCTAATATGAGTGGACATTGGATGTATCACACTCAACTCTTCCGCCATAGCTTGATGACCCGTCACATCCTGTTGATTAGCAGAGTGTAAATAGTCTCGATAATGTTGGCGGCTCTGGCCAGCACCAATACAGAGTACCCCTACGAGGATCCAAACAACGAGTGACACGACACCGAACAAAATACCTTCGATTGAATGAAGAATTAACGTAAAAACTAGCATCACAAGCACCACTAAACCTACCGTACGGATTAACGAAAAGTGATGTTGCTTACGAAACAGTGGGAGGAGTCGATGTTCAAGCTGCCAGTGCTCCCCCCATTTGAATAACCGCTCGCAAATGAGAACGAGTAATAGCGTAAATAACGTCATGACTTAACTCTACTCCCTAACTGATCAGTGTGGCGTGATAAGTGAATAATAATAGTCCCAATCGAAAGCGGGACCAGGATCTGTTTTACGGCCTGGCGCGATATCACTGTGCCCAGTAATATGTTCTTTCGCTAAAGCATAGCTTTCAATTAGCGACTGAGTAATGCTAGTTAAAGCTTGATATTGCTGTTCGGTGTAAGGTAAATCATCCGTTCCTTCAAGCTCAATCCCAATAGAAAAATCATTACAGTTGTCGACACCTTGGTAAGTCGACTGACCAGCATGCCAAGCTCGTTTATCGAACGGAACGTATTGCACTATCTCACCTTCACGGCGAATGAGGCAATGCGCTGCAACACGTAATTCAGCGATGTTTGCAAAATAAGGGTGTTCTTGAGCACTCAGTGTCCCGGTAAAGAGCTGATCAATATAAGGTCCTCCAAATTCACCGGGGGGTAAGCTAATGTTATGGACCACCAGTAAACGTGGAGACACCCCTTCAGGGCGTTCGTTGTAGTGAGGTGAAGGGACTCGACGCGCAACGGTCAACCAGTGATCTTTTATCATCAACATATCAGTGTTATTACCACTTATCTAAGCGGCCCTTTTGATTAAATGAGGGTATCCAACAATAAGCCAGACTTTAATTAAGATTACCATAGGTATTACGCGATACCTCACAAGCTTTATGACACTGAGTGAGAATAAAATCTCTTTAATGTGCAGCTTAATCCCAGATGGATTATCCCCTCTTCCCGAATATCTCATCCCGCTTTAAAAAGGTATTTTTATTGCAAAGGATCTGCATTATGGAACAAGGATTTACCTTAATAGAATTGATGATCGTTATAGCGATCATTGCTATTTTAAGCTCTTTAGGTATTCCAGCCTACCAAGGTTATCTTCAAAAGGCAGCGTTAACCGATTTACTCCAAGTGTTGCAACCCTATAAAACCGCTGTGGAACTCTGCGCCCTTGAAAAGGGGCAGCTTAATAATTGCCATAGTGGCCAAGAAGGAATCCCTCTTCCTCATACAACGCGCTATATTGCCGAGTTAACAGTGAATAGTGGCGTTGTACGCGCGCAAGGAGCAAATACCTTAACGGGACTGAGCGCAGAACTCATTCCCACGCTTCAACCTGAACTCGGCTTATTGACTTGGCAACGCCGTTGTATAGCCACCAATCGAACCTTGAAAGAGAACTGTGAACATCAACTTCGCTATGATGATGTGGAGAATAAGCCATGAGTACAGGGACTCCACAGCTTAAAGTATTCTGCGAAAATCATCCGGCCTTAATTATTCATGAAGATAAAGAATCATTATGCTTGTTAGTCATGTCTTCGCCTTCCTCAGAGGATATCAATCAGCTCGCCTTTGCTTGCCAGAAAAAGATCACCATCAAATCCGTAGGTAGAAAAGAATACAATACTTACCAGCAACCTACTTCAACGCCCTACGCTTTACATACGGAATATAAAGGCGCTGATAATCCAACGACGATCGATTATTGCCAAACTATTTTACATCACGCGGTACAACAAAAAGCTTCTGATATTCATATAGAGCCTCATGCTTACGGCGCAAGAATTCGTCTTAGGGTCGACGGCGTGTTGTGTGTTTATAGTGAGCTAGCCTCTATGGAATCCAATGCGATCTGTAGTCGATTCAAATTACTTGCTGGAGTTGATATTGCTGAAAACCGCCGTCCGCAAGACGGTCAACTCAGCTTAACCACCCAAGAGGTAGACTACTCTTTTCGTCTCGCTACCCTTCCTACAAGATTTGGTGAGAAGGTCGTATTACGATTACTCGAAACATTTAGAGGGGACTTACAATTAGAAAATCTCGGTATCCCTTCTGCACAGTTAGCCGTAATCAAGAAGGCGTTAGCTGCCCCCCAAGGATTAATCATTGTTACAGGACCTACCGGCAGCGGTAAAACCGCCACGCTCTACAGCGCTCTAAACTCGTTGAATAGAGAGGAATCTAACCTCTGCAGTGTGGAAGATCCTATTGAAGTGGTTATCCCTGGAATTAATCAAACTCAAATTAACCTTAAGGCTGGTCTCGATTTCCCGACAATCTTACGAGCATTACTGCGTCAAGATCCCGATATCTTGATGATTGGTGAAATTAGAGATAACCAAACGGCAGACATTGCGATCAAAGCCGCTCAGACTGGTCATTTAGTCCTCAGCACATTACACACTAATTCCACTCTCGATACGCTGAGTCGATTAACCCAGATGGGCGTTGTGGAATATCTCACTGCCAGTGCTTTGAAACTAGTGGTGGCTCAACGTTTAGTGAGACGTTTATGTCAACAGTGTCGGGTTTCGTCCCCCGTGCCCTTACCCTCTCATTTAGTATTGCCCTCACACGAACATTGGTTAGCGGTGGGCTGCCAACTCTGCATCAGTGGTTACAGTGGACGTCACGCCCTATTTGAATTACTGCCTATTGATTTGACGATAAAAGAAGCCATTATTCAAAGAGCTTCTTTACACGATATTCGTGCACTTTTACGAGAAAGAAAAATAGAAAGTCTCTTTGAAGCCGGGATACAGGCAGTAATGAAGGGAATCACCACTTATCAAGAGCTACTTCGTGTAGTCGGAATGGATAATGAAGCAGCTTAAACTCTATTCTTGGCAAGGAGTATCTTTTAAGGGGGACAGTTGTTCGGGTTATCAACTTTGTACTGATCGGGAGCAAGGTGAGCAACTGCTACTGGCTGAGGGGATCATTGCTTACCATTTTAAGCTTAAACACCATCGATTAACAAAATACTGGCAGCTCAACACGCTTACCGTTTTCTTTCAACAATTGGAGTCCATGCTTAATGCAGGACTCACTCTATCGGTGAGCCTCAATCTATTGATGAATAATCAGTCTTCTCTAGCTTGGCGAGTTGTGATTGAATTACTTCTGAAAAAAATTACTGCCGGAGAAAAACTCTCGAGAGCGCTCAGCCAATGGCCTCAAATTTTCGCGCCCACCCTTTCAGCGTTAATCAGTGCAGGAGAGCTTACCGGTCATTTGCCCAACAGTTGCTTACAAATAGTGAGCTTACTACAGCAGCAGAAAATCATGAGAGCTGAGCTGATTGCGGCATTACGCTACCCATGTATCACGTTATTTTTTTTAGTCATTACCACAGCTGGGCTACTCGCTTTTGTGCTGCCAGAGTTCGCGTTAATGTACCAATCGCTAAATGCGCCTTTGCCCTATCTTACCCAATTATTGATTCGCTTATCTCAACATATCAGTGCGTTGTTACCATTATCCTGTATTCTCGTCGCATTCGTTATCACACTCATTCATTATGGGGAACGTCGCTATCCAATGTGGAAACTGGTTCGTCACAGATTCTTACTCTCTACACCACTAGTGGGTGAAGCCTGGCGATGTAGGCAGCTATCACTACTCTTCTCTACCCTATCCAGTACACAACACTCAGGTCTAACTCTCCTAGATGGATTACAACTTGTCGCCCGTATTTTTACTTCGCCCTTGTGGAAAAACAGTATTGAGGAGGTTTATCGACGACTCCAAACCGGGGAGAGACTTTCACAAGCACTAACCTATAACGACCTTTATCCGTCTTTAACCCTACTCCTTATTCGGGCAGCCGAAGAAACCGGTCAGCTTGATAACGCATTTTCTCAATTGGCCAAGTGGTACTCAGACCAAGCTTCAACGCTAAGTCGGCGTCTTAGTCAGCGCCTTGAACCGTTAATGCTCGCTGTTAGCGGAGGGTTAGTGGGAACCGTAGTTATCGCATTATACTTACCCATATTCTACTTGGGTGAGGCCCTAGGTTAGCGCTTCCTGAATGGACAAGGTTTACACTCTTGCCTAACCGCTTCATACTTACCCAATGAAGAATAGTGCGCAAGCGCGATACTAAAGAGTGAGGTTGGGTTAACACTATGACTTATATCGTGGCGCTTACCGGTGGTATTGCGAGTGGTAAATCAACTGTTGCCGAACTGTTTGCGTCAAGGCAGATAGAGATTATTGACGCAGACCTGATCGCTCGGGAGGTCGTTGAACCCGGCCAGCCCGCCTTAGCAAAGATAAAAGACCACTTTGGTGATCAGGTTCTACTGAAAGATGGGCAACTTGACCGAAAAAAATTGCGAGAGATTATTTTCTCGATCCCCCAGCATAAACAATGGCTGAATAACTTGTTACATCCATTGATTCAACAAAGAACCCAGCAGAGGATCGCACAATGTTCCGGGCAATGGTGTCTCTGGGTAGTGCCTCTTTTAGTTGAAAACCAACTTCAGCATCTTGCCCAGCGAGTGATAGTCGTCGACAGCGAAGAAGAAAAACAAATTGACCGGGTCTGTGAACGCGATGGCATCTCTCGATCACAAGCTTTGGCTATTATTCACTCTCAAGCCACGCGACAACAACGGTTAGCCATTGCGGATGATGTCATCGATAACAATTTATCGAAAAGCGCGCTAGCTGAAAAAGTCTCTCAGTTAATTTTGACCTATAACCAATTAGCATCAGAAGATAAGGAGCGCGATCTATGACCCAGTCACCCATCGTCTTCGAATACCCGCTCAACGAAAAAATGCGGAATTGGTTGCGCGTTGAATACTTACTTCAGCAACTAACGGCCTCAAATAACGCTGGCTCATCGGAGGCTTGCTTACTATTTTTACGTACCCTGACGGAGTTGCTTGATATCTTCGAGCGCAGTGAATTACGGGCCGACTTGCTTAAAGAGTTGGAAAAGCAGCAAGGAAAACTTCACCAATGGCTAGCGGTTCCGGATATCGATGTACAAGCCGTTAAACAGTTGATCAGCGAGCTTAGCGCTCACAGTCATGCTGTTAACACAGCACCTAAGTTTGGGTCGACATTTAAAGAAGACCGTTTTATTGGCCAATTACGTCAACGCCTCTCTATTCCAGGTGGCTATTGTAACTTTGACACGCCGACCTTGCACCTCTGGCTACATCTTCCAATGGAAAAACGCCAAGCACAAATCAATCAATGGTGCTTGGAATTAGAGGTATTACATCTTAGTTTACAGGCTATTCTTCATCTCATTAGACAAAGTGGTCGATATATAGATGCGCAAGCGCATCAAGGTTTCTATCAAAATTCAGCGGATGAAAAAGACCTTATTCGTATCAAATTAACGAGCGAAGATGAAATTTATCCACAAGTCTCTGGGCATAAAGCGCGTTTCTCAATTCGCTTTTTTCCATTAGAAAACGATGGTAGAGTCCCAGAAAATTTATTATTCCAACTCGCTTGCTGCTAAGAGGTCTTATGCAATTCGAACCCACTACTGTTAACTGCCCACAATGCCAAAAAGAGGTCATTTGGGATGAGTTAAGCGCTTGGCGCCCATTTTGCTCTAAGCGTTGCCAAATGATTGATCTTGGCGAATGGGCAGCGGAAGAAAAATCAATCCCAGGGCAGCCAACTCATTTTGACCATGAGGACTGGAGCGAGAAAGATCCGGAGTAACACTATAAAATGGGCGATTACAGTTCGCCTTTGACTAATCTTTCTACCATTCCACTATTCGCTGGCGGAAACTCATCAGCTTGTAAGTCTGTCTGAGTAACCCAGCGTTGAGGTTGACCTTCTTTACCCCATGGTTCGCCCTGCCACTGCTCGACTAAGTAAAAGTGAAGGGTAACGCTGACCTCCTGATACGTATGACTCGCAGTACCAATAGAATGAGCTTCGGTAACGGTGATCCCCGTTTCTTCCATGAGTTCACGCGTTAACCCTTCTAGCGCTGTCTCGCCAGCTTCGATTTTACCGCCTGGAAATTCCCACTTATTGGCCATATGTGAGGTTGATGCGCGTTGCGTAAGAAAGATTTCTTTCTGAGCGTTACGAATAATACCGACTGCAACCTGTAGATTTTTCATTACTTGTACCCTACTAGACAATAAAAAGGCCCATGTTTCCATGGACCTTTTCTGATATCAGCTACTTACCAGAACGGATTATGCTAAACGTCCATGACACTGTTTGTATTTTTTACCAGAACCACATGGGCATAAATCGTTGCGACCGACTTTGCGCTCTGCTGCTTGGTTAGCCATTTCATTTGCTGCGGCAGTTTCGTCATCAACATGGCTAAGCTGTTGCTGTTCTGCTAAACGCTCAGCTTCGTCACGGAACTGCTGTTCCATCGCCTCGACTTCTTCAGGCATACGAACTTGAACTTTACTCAAGGTGCTGACAACTTCATATTTGAGCCCTTCAAGCATGCTCGCAAACATCGCAAAGGATTCCCGCTTGTACTCTTGCTTCGGATCTTTCTGCGCATAGCCACGTAAATGGATACCTTGACGTAAGTAGTCCATTGCCGCAAGGTGCTCTTTCCACAGCGTATCCAATGTCTGCAGCATAATCCCTTTTTCGAAACTACGCATAGTGTCCACACCCACAGCCGCTTCTTTATCGGCATATTGTTGCAGAGAGTGCTGTAGAATTCGTTCACGCAACACTTCTTCGTGTAATTCTGGCTCTTTATCTAGCCACTCAGTTAGCGGAAGATGAAGTTCAAAATCAGTACGAAGACGTTCTTCTAAACCAGGGACATCCCACATCTCTTCAAGAGACTGAGGCGGGATAAATTGACTGATTGTCGAGCTTAAGACATCTTCACGAATACTATTGATAGTTTCGCTAACATCTGAAACGTCCAACAACTCATTACGTTGGGAGTAGATAGCTTTTCGCTGATCATTGGCTACATCATCGTATTCCAGTAATTGCTTCCGGATGTCGAAGTTACGGCTTTCAACTTTACGTTGTGCATTCGCGATAGCTTTAGTCACCCAAGGGTGCTCGATCGCTTCGCCAGGTTTCATCCCTAGTTTACGCATCATGCCTGAAACGCGGTCCGAGGCAAAAATACGCATTAGGGCGTCTTCCATTGAAAGATAGAAGCGTGATGAACCTTTATCCCCCTGACGACCGGCACGACCACGAAGCTGGTTATCAATACGGCGTGATTCATGACGCTCTGTACCGATAATATGCAGACCACCTGCTTCAAGCACTGCATCATGGCGAACTTGCCACGCTTCTTTTATTGCAGCGATCTCTGCCTCAGTCGGGTCAGTTAACGCTTCGACTTCAGCGTGCCAGCTTCCGCCTAACATGATGTCAGTACCGCGCCCTGCCATGTTTGTCGCAATAGTCACTGCACCAGGCTGACCTGCTTGTGCAATAATATCCGCTTCACTAGCGTGGAATTTGGCATTCAGGACGCTATGTTTAATCCCAGCCCGCGCTAATGCATCGGCAACAACTTCTGATTTTTCAATCGAAATAGTACCGACCAACACAGGTTGTCCACGTGAAGTACAATCTTTGATATCTTCAATGATCGCATCAATTTTTTCTTTCTCAGTCATATAGACCAAGTCAGCATTATCTTTACGCACCATCGGACGGTTCGTTGGGACAACAATAGTATCTAACTTATAGATGCTACTGAATTCAAAGGCTTCGGTATCGGCGGTACCGGTCATACCTGCGAGTTTCTCATAAATACGGAAGTAGTTCTGGAAAGTGATCGACGCCAGAGTTTGGTTCTCATTCTGGATTTCAACGCCTTCTTTCGCTTCAACCGCCTGGTGCAGACCTTCAGACCAACGACGGCCCTGCATGGTACGCCCTGTATGCTCATCGACAATAATGACTTCACCGTCTTTTACGATGTAATCTACATCGCGCGTGAAGAGCGCATGCGCACGTAAGGCTGCCGTTACATGGTGCATCAGCATGATGTTAGTCGGTGAGTATAGGGATTCACCTTCTTCCATGATGTTCTGTGCCACAAGTAACTGCTCAATTTTTACAAGTCCGCGTTCCGTTAGGTGTACCTGACGCGCTTTTTCATCTACAGAGAAGTCACCTTCACCTTGGAAGGTATCAGAGTCTTCTTTATCTTGGCGAACCAAGTGCGGAATAATTTTGTTAACTTGAATATAAAGTTCAGAACTATCTTCCGCCGGACCTGAAATGATCAGTGGTGTACGCGCCTCATCAATCAGAATTGAGTCAACCTCATCGACTAACGCATAATGCAGTTTACGCTGAACACGTTCTTCAGGGCTGAACGCCATATTGTCGCGTAGGTAATCGAACCCGTATTCGTTATTGGTTCCGTAAGTAATATCTGCTGCATAGGCCTCACGCTTAGCTGGAGCTTGCATTCCAGGTAAGTTAATACCGATAGTTAGGCCTAAGAACTCAAATAATGGGCGGTTGTTTTCGGCATCACGTTGCGCAAGGTAGTCGTTCACTGTCACAACGTGAACACCTTTACCCGTTAACGCATTAAGATAGGCGGGTAATGTTGCGGTTAAGGTTTTACCCTCACCGGTACGCATTTCTGCTATGCAACGTTCGTTCAGAACCATGCCACCTAATAATTGCACATCAAAATGGCGCATATTGAAAACACGCTTACTGGCTTCACGTACCGTAGCAAATGCTTCTGGAATGAGACTCTCAAGGCTTTCACCTTTTTCCAAGCGCTGACGAAACTCGCCCGTTTTTGCTTTTAATTGCTCATCACTAAGGGCGACGTAGTCCGGTTCCATCTTATTGATGATATCAACCACTTTACGCATACGGCGTAAAGTACGGTCATTACTGCTACCAAAAATTTTAGTTAATAACTTCATTACCATGATTATAAATTCTCTTTATTGACAACAATTTCACGAGTTGTGACGACATAATTTTAATTTTTATCGTGAAGGGGTCCGGCACGAATTCCTCGGACTTGAGCTACCCAGTGGCCGGTCGAAAACACCATAGGAGTTCGAGCGACAAGCCGCTGACAAAATAGACGGCTAGCTTTTAATGCTGCCGCCGACGTCAATAGAGTAATTAATGAATAGAGGGCAACTAAGCTTTTAACCGTCAGCTGCGAATATGCGGGCTCGCGACTTTGCGTTCTCGGTAGAGAGAAAGAAAGGTGACGAATAACCGTGCGGAGGGTTTGCTGATGCCAGAAATTTTGTACGTAAGTAGGACGTAATACCCGTTCATGTAGACGTATTAAGTGGTGTATACGTGCTTGAGGGGATATAGAAAGCTTGTTAGATAATGCAGTGTCGTTGGTATTGGTGATGAGGCCGTTGGTAAAAGGCAACCCTAAACCCGCCGCGACTATCCCTAATAAGAGATGCGGCCATAGATAGCGTCTACCTAATTTTCCCCAGCGCGAAATCAAACCAATCACAATTCATCCATTAATATTGAAAAAAAGCGTCTTTTATCGTTATAAAGGATAGGTGCAGCTCTTCCTGGTTGCCCTGCCTACCGAATAACGTTGATAGTAGCATCAATCGCCCTACGCCACACTAATGATTAGGTTGAATCATTGAAAAAGCGGTCAAACGCGTACATTTCATACAAAAAAAAACGAGCCGGCTGAACGGAGAGAAGTCAGCGTGGCTCGTTTATTACTACAGCGTATAAGCCGTATTAATTGTATTATGCGAGAACGAAATTTTTCAGTTTGAATGCTTGCGGAATCTCAGCTTCATTTTCGAAGGTCGCCCACTCATAGGCTTCCTGATTTGCTAAAACCGCTTGCAGCAGTTGGTTATTTAAGCCATGGCCAGATTTGTATGCAGAAAATGCACCAATCATATTATGACCACACATAAATAAGTCGCCAATCGCATCTAACATTTTGTGACGAACAAACTCGTCGTCAAAGCGTAAACCGTCTTCGTTTAAGACACGGAAGTCATCTAATCCGATCGCACAGTCAAGACTTCCACCCAGGCACAGGCCACGAGACTGTAGTTGTTCAATATCACGCATAAACCCAAAGGTCCGTGCGCGACTAATCTGACGAATAAACGCTTCGGTAGAAAAATTCAAACGGTAGTTCTGAGAACTTGCGTCAATCGCTGGATGCTTAAAGTCGATGGTAAAGTCCAATGAAAAACCGTTAAAAGGTTTAACTTCGGCCCACTTGTCACCATCTTCGACCCGCACGGTTTGCTTAACACGCAAGAATTTCTTAGCACTGTTGAGCTCTTCAACACCGGCATCTAGCAATAAGTAGACGAAAGGTGCAGCACTACCGTCCATGATCGGGATCTCAGGCGCATCGACTTCGACAATAATATTGTCAATCCCTAATCCAGCAAGCGCTGAGTTAAGGTGTTCGACCGTAGAGATACGGATACCTTGGTCATTGATAAGGCAAGTACTAAGCATCGTGTCGCGCACAAATTTAGCATCAGCCGGGAAATCAACCGGTGGATTTAAGTCAGTGCGGCGATAGATGACCCCAGTATTTGCTGGTGCAGGCCGCAGGTTCAATGTCACTTTCTTGCCGGTGTGTAAACCGACGCCAGTGGCCTGAACAATACGTTTTAATGTCCTTTGTTTGATCATCGTATCAATCTCGCAAAATTACTGTTTCCAGACGGGATTATATCCCATAAACGGACGAACACTTTAGCACAAAAAGCGATTGTCGCCAATTTTCAGTAATATCTTAATCTGCTTGCTTACGCAAGAACGCAGGAATATCGAGATAATCTGGCTCTTTATTCGGCTGTGAACTTGGCTCATTAACCACTTTCGCCGCAGGTTTGTTCTCTTGAGGTAACGGAGTCAAACCATGTTGTTGATAGCGATGATCGACGACAGGTTGAGCGTTATTTTTGTTGGTAACTAAAGTAATTTCAGGACGTTTGTCCATACCGATGCCAGTTGCAACAACCGTTACGCGCAGCTCGTCGTTCATTTCAGGATCAAGTGAAGTACCAATTACCACGGTAGCGTTGTCAGATGCGAAAGCACGGATGGTGTTACCCACAGTTTCGAACTCATCTAAACGTAAATCGAAGCCAGCAGTAATGTTGACTAGCACGCCACGCGCACCAGAAAGATCGATATCTTCCAACAATGGGCTGGAAATTGCCATTTCAGCAGCTTCTTCAGCGCGATCTTCACCGCAAGCGATACCGGAGCCCATCATTGCATAGCCCATTTCGGACATCACGGTACGTACGTCAGCAAAGTCGACGTTCATCAGACCCGGACGAGTAATCAGTTCAGCGATACCCTGCACCGCACCTTTCAGTACGTCATTGGCAGCGCCGAAGGCATCGAGTAGGGAGATACCGCGACCCAACACTTTGAGTAGCTTATCGTTTGGAATAGTAATCAGAGAGTCGACATGCTTGGACAGTTCAGCGATACCTTGCTCAGCAAAAGCCATACGCTTTTTGCCTTCAAAGTTAAATGGCTTAGTGACCACTGCAACGGTTAAGATACCAAGATCTTTCGCCACTTCAGCGACAACTGGTGCTGCACCCGTACCCGTACCACCGCCCATACCAGCTGCGATGAATACCATATCAGCGCCATCTAATGCTGCACGTAATGCCTCGCGGTCTTCTTCCGCAGAATTACGCCCAACTTCTGGGTTAGCACCCGCCCCTAATCCTTTAGTAATGTTATTACCAATTTGGATTGTTTGGCCGACTGCTGTTTTACGTAATGCTTGGGCATCCGTATTCACTGCGAAGAACTCAACGCCTTCGATACGCTCACGTACCATGTGTTCGACAGCATTACCACCGCCACCACCGACGCCGATGACTTTAATCACCGCATCGTTGGTTAATTCCATAGGTTCAAACATGATTACTCTCCGTTATGTGCCTGTTGCTAGAGGATCAGTTAATAAGCTTAGGATGATCCTCTTTAATCAAAATTAAAACTCTTTTTTTAACCAACTGTTAAATTTTTTGAACCACGTACTTACTGGTGAGTGTTTTGAGGACTCCGCCTCGTCTCCCAAATGGGACTCTTTACCATAATGTAAGAGGCCAACTACTGTAGAGTAATACGCTTCTTGCGCGTAATCCGTTAATCCTGTGATATTTAACGGCTGGCCAATTCTTACTTGAGTATGGAATACACGCTGCGCACACGCGGCTAACCCTTCGATCTGTGCAGCACCACCAGTCAGTACAATTCCCGCCGCCAGATGGTGTTTAACCCCTTGCTGACGTAATTGTTCTTGTAATTCGAGAATCTCATCATTAACAAGATTCAATAATTCAGTGTAACGCGGCTCAATCACTTCGGCTAAAGTCTGGCGTTGTAAGCTACGAGGCGGTCTTCCTCCTACACTCGGAACCTCTACATTTTCATCTTTACCGACAATAGAGCCTAACGCGCAGCCGTGACGCACTTTAATCGCTTCAGCATCCGTTGGTGGTGTTCCAAAGGCGTAAGCAATATCGCTCGTGACAACGTTACCAGCATAAGGTATTACTTTGGTATGACGCAGCGCACCGCCAGTATAGACCGCCATATCCATCGTGCCACCACCAATATCGACGACACACACACCAAGTTCACGTTCATCTTCAGTGAGCACAGCATAACTTGAGGCCAAGCCCGCAAAAATCAGCTGATCAACTTTTAAACCACAACGCTCAACCGCTTTAACAATATTTTTCGCCATATCGTTATGGCAAGTGATCAAGTGCACTTTAGCATGCATCCTTACCCCAGATAAACCGACCGGGTTCTTGATCCCTTCCTGATAGTCTATGGCATATTCTTGCGGGATAACATGCAGTATACGATGTTCATCTCGAACACGAACGGATTTTGCTGTATGAACAACATTCTCTACATCATCCTGCGTAACTTCTTCTTCGGAAATCGGAACCATCCCGATCTCGTTCTGGCAGCTAATATGCTTGCCGGATAACGAGAGGTAAACTGATGAGATTTGGCAATCTGCCATCAACTCAGCTTGGTCAATTGCGCGTTGTACACATTTTACAACTGACTCAAGATCATTAACACCGCCCTTATCCATTCCACGGGAAGGACAGCTACCAACCCCAATAATGTTGACCATGCCATCGGGCAGAATTTCCCCTACCAAGGCAGCAACCTTGGCGGTGCCAATTTCTAGTCCTACTACCAGTTTTCTGTCCGTTGCCTTGATCATTGTTGTTTAGCCTGTGCCTGATTTTGTTGCTGATTACCTGTTTGCGTGTCTACGGGTGCGGGGCCCCATCCAACTGCGGCACCCGAATCGTAACGAAGATCGACATAGCTGATAGTCTTATTATCCGCTTGTGCCTGTTTAACGAGTTCTGGATAAAGAGTAATAAAACGTTGTAAACGCTTATCGTCCTCCCCTCTTCCTAACTCAATTCTCATACCATCACTTGTAATAAGCTGCCAAGAGTGACGTGCGGTCATCGCTGTGGCTTTTAATGTCAAATGGATACTGTGCAATTTCGTTGCCATTTGGTAGAAAGCCGCCATGACCTCTTTCTCACTTCCTTCTGGCCCATAAAGTAATGGCATCTCTTGTTTTGGGGCACCTTGGTGGAAAGGCAGAGTAAATGAAACTCCTGATGCATCGACAACATGCTGTTCATTCCACCTTGCTACGGCAACATATTCAACCAGATGAATCTTTAATTCGTCTGGCCATTGTTTGCGAACACTTACTTGCTTAATCCAAGGTAATCTTTCCAGTTGTTGCTGAATAATGTCGACATTTTGCGACATAAAGGTTCCTGGCGGCCCCAATGAGAGTATTGCTTGACGCACATCATCATTAGAGGTGTAGCGTTTCTCACCCGTCACGACCAGTTTCGAAAGCGGCAGCCGTGAGACATCATCCATCCAATTTACTACCGCTATTCCACCAAACACGATAGTGCCTACGACCATCAGTAGAAAAACCACGCCGAAAAGACGAGTACCATTGCTCCGACCAGAACGTAACCGTTTTTGCGTTTCTTTATTTTTCGTATTCAGTGCAGCCTGAGACATATCAGTCTGTTTACTCCAGAATCTGTTGGACAAGCAGTGTCATCTGATTTTCTGCTTGCTTGACTGCCAATGGGATTAAGTTGTACTTGGTTAAAATAAGTACGGTTTTCCCTTCATCCAGCTGAAATTGACCTTTACTACCGCGCTCAGTAGTCATATTTACCTTCCTTGGCAGCTTAGGGCTGGTCAATCTGACCATGCATAATGATGCTAATCGTACGCTTCACCAACAATCTTAGGTGAAGAAAAAATATCGTTTCTCATCAGAAAGATATTTTGCATTATAATCATAAAATTCATTAATAGTCTGAATCTGTATTGATGGCAATATTTTGTCACTAATTATTGCAACCAAGCCGCATTGGCGCCTAAAAAACCACCAAATTTTGATTAATCATCATTCCCTGTACAAAACAATGAATCACGTTAATCATTAGCCGATAAGTTGTCGCTCTCTTCATTAACGGTATTGATTAATAAAGACCTGAACTACCATGAACTGAGACTAAGATCACAACCTGCTCGGTATCGATTCCAGCATAGCAACTCATCATAAGAAATACGTTCAAGGAGGCCACTCAACGTCAAATGCGGCCTCCAGCCTCTTAGCCCTTAGCAAGTTCTGCGGGCACTTCCCAGTTTTCCGCTAACTGACGGGCAATTCGTCCCACCGTACCAGCCCCTTGTAAAAGCACAAGATCATTGCCACTTAATGTCGGCGCTAAGAATTCCAGTAGCGCATCTTGATCCGTCACCAAAATTGGATCGACTTTTCCACGAGAACGAACTGAACGACACAGTGCTCGACTATCCGCCCCTGCAATCGGCGACTCACCGGCAGAATAAACATCCAGCATCAACAATACGTCAACATTCGAGAGAACATTGGCAAAATCGTCAAATAAGTCGCGAGTTCGGGTGTATCGATGGGGTTGAAACACCATGACTAATTTCTTATCTGGCCAGCCTGCTCGTGCGGCTTTGATTGTGGCATCCACTTCTGTTGGATGGTGACCATAATCATCCACGAGCATTGCACTACCACTGACGTCGCTGACCTTATCGGTGGCATAATCACCCAATACATCAAAACGACGCCCGGTACCCTGGAAGCTCTCCAAGGCCGCTAAGATATCGCAATCTTCAATTCCCTCTTCCGTGGCCACCGCAATGGCCGCCGCAGCGTTTAGTGCATTATGGCGCCCCGGTGCATTTAACGTCACGACCATTTCTGGCTTATCCTGGCGATACACGGTAAAACGGCCTGTCGCACCCTGCTGCTGATAGTCTGCGATACGCACATCGGCATCATCACTGAAACCATAGGTCGTCACTTGGCGGCCTACTTCAGGCAGTAATTCACGGATCACTTCATCGTCTACACATAATACCGCTCGGCCATAGAAAGGAAGATTGTGTAAAAAGTTAATGAAGGTCTGTTTTAAATTTTCGAAGTCACCCTGGTAAGTATCCATGTGGTCGGCTTCAATATTCGTTACTATCGCAACCATTGGCTGCAAATGCAGGAAGGAGGCATCACTCTCATCCGCTTCCGCGATCAAGTAGCGACTACTTCCTAAGCGTGCATGTGTTCCCGCCGCCTTCACTAAGCCACCGTTGACGAATGTTGGATCCAAGCCGCCCTCGGCATAAATACTGGAAACCATAGCAGTCGTCGTCGTTTTACCGTGTGTCCCAGCAATCGCAATGCCATGTCGAAAACGCATCAGTTCGGCGAGCATCTCCGCACGGCGGATAACAGGAATACGAGAATCTCTTGCCGCCACTAACTCTGGGTTGTCTTCGGCAATCGCACTGGATACCACGACAACACTGACCCCTCGAATATTTTCTGGGCTGTGATTGAAATAGATCGTCGCACCAAGGCCTGTCAGGTGTTTCGTTACCGCATTAGGTGCCAAATCAGAACCACTAATCTGATACCCTTCATTGGCCAACACTTCAGCAATACCGCCCATACCTGCGCCACCAATACCCACAAAATGGATGTGTTTTACACGTCTCATTTCCGGCACGATAGAGCGTAACTTTGCTAATTGTTGAGTATTCATGAATAACTTCTTACCTATACCTTACGAGAGATGAAAACTTCATCCCTAAATTAATGAGCGACGATATCTTTAATAGCTTGTGCGACACGCTGAGTTGAGTCTGGAATCGCTGTTTTTCGTGCATTCTCGGCATAACCCAGTAGCGTTTCACGGTCCCACTTTTGCAAGCACTCTATCACTGCTTGTGCAGTAAACTGCGGCTGTTCTAAAATGACGGCCGCCCCCGCTTTCTCAAGCGATAACGCATTCCAATACTGTTGGCGATCCTTATGCGGAAAAGGAACAAAGATTGCCGCGACACCCGCTGACGCAATTTCGCTAACGGTTAATGCACCGGAACGGCACACCACCACATCGGCCCAAGCATAAGCCTCAGCGACATCATCGATAAATTCTGTGATGTTATGATGCCCAACCCCGCGCTGACGATAATCTTGTTCAACCTCTGCTTGGTTACCCTTACCGGTCTGATGCCAAATCGTCACTTTATCCCCTAGCGCTTGTGCGACTTCGGGTAATTGCTGATTAAGGATACGCGCCCCTTGACTCCCCCCCATCACCAAAACTCTTAGTGGACCTTCTCTCTCTTGAAATCGGAGGGCCGGCGTAGGAAGGGCTAAAACATCTTTACGCACTGGATTCCCCACCACCTCTGCATTAGGGAAAGCTCCAGAGAAGGCTTGCATGACTTTACGAGCAATTTTAGAGAGCCATTGGTTTGTGAGGCCCGCGATGCCGTTCTGTTCGTGCAGGACAACTGGTACGCCACAACTCCAAGCGGCTAATCCACCGGGGCCAGAAACATAGCCGCCCATCCCTAACACTATGTCAGGTTGCCATTGTTTAATAATTTTTCTCGCTTGCCGCCAAGCGGAGAAAATACGCCAAGGTGCTTGTAAAAGCGCTTTAACGCCTTTACCACGTAATCCATTAATTTTGATAAAATCGATGGCAATACCATGCTTAGGCACTAAATCGGCTTCCATCCGGTCAGCGGTGCCTAGCCAACGGACTTCCCAACCTTCTTCCATTAATTGATGGGCCACTGCCAAGCCGGGGAAAACATGTCCTCCCGTTCCACCTGCCATGACCATCAGTTTTTTACTACTCATCGATTACCTCGGGTTACCGCATGGGCTTTCGCTAAGCGCGTTTCAAAATCAATACGTAGCAGCAGTACTATCGCCGTGGACATGATAATTAAGCTTGAGCCACCGTAACTGATGAGCGGTAGGGTTAGACCTTTAGTGGGTAGCATGCCCGCTGCCGCGCCAACGTTAACTAAAGCTTGGAAACTGAACCAGACGCCTATCGCACAGGCTAAAAACCCTGCAAAACGCTGATCGAGCTCTAGCGCTCTACGACCTATCGACATCGCACGAAATGCCACAAAGAATACCATCAATAGCGCAAGAACCACACCAAAATAGCCAAGTTCTTCGCCGATAATCGCGAAGATAAAGTCGGTATGAGCTTCCGGCAGATATTCTAATTTCTGTACAGAGTTACCAAGCCCTTGTCCCCAGAACTCACCGCGTCCAAATGCCATTAAAGATTGTGTTAATTGGTAACCACTTCCAAAAGGATCTGCCCAAGGATTCCAGAACGATGTCACGCGTCGCATCCGATATGGCTCAACCATAATCAGCAGAACGACTGAGAATAATCCACAGCCGATAATCGCCAAGAACTGCCAAAGCTTAGCGCCGGCTAGAAACAACATCGCCAACGTTGTTACAAACAGTACGATAACTGTACCTAAATCGGGCTGTGCTAAGAGCAGTACTGCGAGAATCACCATCACCCCCATGGGTTTTAAAAATCCCCATAGGTTGCTTCGTACTTCGTCTACCTTCCGCACCAGATAACTGGCCAGATAACAAAAGAGCGAGAGTTTGGAGAATTCAGCAGGCTGAATGCGTAATGGTCCTAATGCAATCCACCGCGAAGCCCCGTTTACTGAGCTTCCCACCACTAAAACTACTAATAACATTACGACGGAAAGTAACAGCATGACATTGCTATACTTCTGCCAGAATGACATGGGCAAACGCAAAGTAATGAGTGAAATGGCGAAACCTAAGCCTAGGTAAAAAGCATCACGTTTAGCAAAGTAGAATGGGTCGTCGTTCATACGTTGCCCGACCGGTACAGATGCCGAGGTCACCATCACAAAACCAATGATAGCGAGTCCAAAGGTCAGCCATAATAATGTGCGATCATAAAGAACCACCGAGGACGTATCTTTTTCCCGTGACCCCATGACCCAATCTTGTATCCGTTCTGAAAGCGCAGCAACGCCGCGCCCTAAGAGCCTCAGACCCGGGATATGCATTAGCCCAACTCCTTCGCTAGCGCCGCGAATCGTTCGCCACGCTGTTCATAGTTTTTAAATTGATCGAGACTGGCACAGGCGGGAGAAAGTAACACAACATCTCCCTTCTGTACCCGTTGGCTGATCGCGTGCATGGCGTCCTCGAGCGTATCGACACGAACCGAAATTTCAGGACGCAGCGCATATAACAATTCCGCATCTCGGCCGAAGCAGTAAACCTTTATATTGTTACCTTGTATTAATCGCTCTAAGGGGGAAAAGTCGGCAGCCTTACCATCTCCACCGAGTAGCAACCATAATGTCCCTTGGCACTGCAGGCCCTTGAGAGCCGCCTCGGTACTGCCGACGTTGGTCGCTTTCGAGTCGTTAATCCACTCAACACCCGCATTTCGATGGACCAACTGGTAGCGATGCGGCAATCCAGTGAAAGTCGTTAAGGCCTTCAAACAGCTTGCGCGCGGTACGCCAACCGCTTCCGCTAGCGCTAAGGCGGCTAACGCATTGGTGAGGTTGTGCTGACCAGTAAGATGCATTTCATCACTATTCAGGACCTTCTCGCCCTTGGCGCGCAACCATGTCTGACCTTGTTGCTGATTAAGGTGATAGTCGCCAAAGGTGACACCAAAACTAATGCAGCGGCGATCAACGCCACGGACCGGCATCGTCATCGCATCGTCGACATTGACGATACAGTGCTTAGCCTGCTCGTAAATACGCAGCTTAGCCGCGCGATATTGTTGAAAACCAAGTGGATAACGATCCATATGATCTTCCGTTACATTTAAAATGGTGGCTGCGCTAGCTTTGAGACTTTGCGTTGTCTCCAATTGAAAACTCGATAACTCAAGGACATAGAGTTGCACATGAGGATTCAACAAGGACAATGCAGGAAGACCAATATTCCCGCCGACTGCGGTTTGCCATCCAGCAGCACGGGCCATTTCACCCACTAGACTAGTTACTGTACTTTTACCGTTCGAGCCGGTGATCGCCACGATAGGCGCCTGCGCTTCACGGCAGAATAATTCGATATCACCCACAATCTCGATTCCTTCTGCCGCAGCTTCGCTAATAGCGGGGTGTGACAGCGCAATACCGGGACTGAGAACGATGAGGTCAGCGTCTAGTAACCACTGCTTATTTATATCGCCAACCCAGCGCTCAATCTTTTCAGGCAGTTTATCGATACCAGGAGGATTGCTACGCGAGTCGATTACCTTAGGCACAACGCCCCGCGCCAAGAAAAACTCAACACAAGACAGGCCAGTAATACCTAAGCCCACGATAACAATTTTTCTACCTTGGTAATCTGCCATAATTAACGTACCTTCAAGGTGGCGAGACCGATTAACACTAACATTAATGAAATGATCCAGAAGCGCACAATAACGCGCGGCTCGGGCCAGCCTTTTAACTCATAATGGTGGTGGATAGGCGCCATACGGAAGATGCGTTGTCCACGTAATTTGAACGAGCCTACTTGTAAAATGACCGACAGCGTCTCCACCACGAATACACCGCCCATAATAACCAGTAAGAACTCTTGGCGAAGTAATACCGCAATAGTACCCAGTGCACCGCCTAACGCCAGTGAACCAACATCACCCATAAACACTTGTGCTGGGTAAGTATTGAACCAAAGGAAGCCAAGTCCCGCGCCGACAATTGCCGTACAGACAATGACTAACTCGCCCGCGTGGCGTAGATAAGGAATATGCAGATAGTCCGCAAAGTTCACGTTACCCGTTGCCCAGGCAACGAGTCCAAATCCGGCAGCCACGAATACGGTCGGCATAATCGCTAAGCCGTCCAGTCCATCAGTTAGATTGACAGCATTACTCGTACCAACAATCACAAAATAGGTCAGGAACAGATAAAGCAGCCCTAATTGCGGCATGATATCTTTAAAGAAAGGGACGACGAGTTGTGTCGCTGGGGTATCTTTACCAATGGCGTAAAGAGCGAAAGCCACCCCTAGCGCAATCACCGATTGCCAGAAATACTTCCAACGCGCGATCAGGCCTTTCGTATCCTTACGGACAACTTTACGGTAATCGTCGACAAAGCCTACGATACCGTAGCCGATCAGTACTACCAGCACACACCATACGTAGGGGTTAGAAGGGTAAGCCCATAACAACACCGAAATGGTAATGGAGGTTAGGATCATTATTCCCCCCATGGTCGGTGTTCCACGCTTACTGAAATGTGATTCGGGTCCATCGTTACGGACGACTTGGCCAATCTGTAATTTCTGCAGCCAGGCAATCAAACGTGGCCCCATCCATAATGAGATAAATAAAGCCGTTAATAAGCTGACGATGGCGCGAAACGTCAAATACGAGAAGACGTTAAATCCTGAATAAAATTTAGCCAGATGTTCGGCTAGCCAAACTAACATGCGTCTTTCTCCTGTAATATCATAACGATTTCTTCCATTGCAGCACTGCGTGATCCTTTCACTAATAGCGTCACAACCTGATGTTTTTGAATTAATTCACGCGCCCGTTCGGCTAAGAGCGATTTGGTGGCAAACACTTCTCCAACCTGGCTCTCTTGCGCGATCCATTGGCTATATTGCCCCACAGTTAGCACCTTATCGACGCCAGCTTCATGCAGCGCTTTACCTACTTTACGGTGGCAAGATTCGGTATCCTCGCCTAACTCCCCCATATCGCCGGCAATCATAATCCGGTAGCCCGGCATCGAAGCCAATACGTTCGCCGCTGCAGTCATCGATCCCACATTTGCGTTATAAGAGTCATCGAGTAACAGCACCGATTCCGATAATTTGATTGGATAGAGTCGACCAGGCACCGCGGTTAATGTCGCAAGACCCTGTTTGATTGCGTCCAATGATGCGCCGACTGATTGCGACAATGCCGCAGCAGCCAATGCATTAGCAATATTGTGCTGACCGGGGAGTGGAAGAATAACCTCACACGTGCCATTAGGCGTGTGTAAACGAAAGGCGGTTCCTTCTACCGTAAAGTTGACGTCTGTGGCGTAATAGTCA
The DNA here is from genome assembly GCF_030552895.1 of Tatumella ptyseos. NCBI lineage: Bacteria > Pseudomonadati > Pseudomonadota > Gammaproteobacteria > Enterobacterales > Erwiniaceae > Tatumella > Tatumella ptyseos. The sequence continues at coordinate 2,468,662 of NZ_CP130649.1, forward strand.
TCTTTCCTCTGCCCTTGCTCTGTAGCAGAAAAGGTTAAAACCCGTTTATCCGTCAATACTGGTTGCCAGTTATCACGGTCGTTACTCTCTGCATTCAGAATCGCAACACCATGCGGCGGTAGGCCTTGGAAAATTTCGCCTTTAGCCTTCGCCACACCTTCTATTGACCCGAAACCTTCTAAGTGCGCAGCGGCTAGATTATTGACTAGTGCGACTTCTGGCTTCACTAAATGCGTGGTGTAGGCAATCTCACCTTGATGATTTGCTCCCATCTCGATTACCGCAAAGCGGTGCTCAGGCGTGAGACGCAGCAGTGTCATCGGCACGCCAAAATCATTATTAAGATTTCCTGCGGTGTAAAGCGTTTCGCCACACTGTTTCAAAATCGCCGCGGTCATCTCTTTCACCGACGTTTTTCCCGATGACCCCGTCAGACCAACCACTTTAGCAGGGACGTGTTCACGCACCCAAGCTCCGATTTTACCGAAGGCGATTCGTGTATCCTCTACCACAATTTGCGTGGCGGGAATATCTAATCGACGGTTTACCAGAAGCGCACTGGCTCCCGCGTTGATGGCTTGCTCCGCAAACTGGTGTGCGTCAAATCGTTCACCGATTAATGCTACGAATAAGCTACCTTCGATAATCTCACGCGTATCGGTGGTGATATGACTCAAGGTAACGCTTTTCCCAATCTGTTCACCTGCCGTGATCAGCGCTAATTGTTCGCTTGTGACTGGGATCATGCCATCGTTCCTAATAAAGTTGCGACCGTTGCACGGTCTGAGTAGTCGAGTCGCTGATGGCCAATAATCTGGTAATCTTCATGGCCTTTTCCAGCGATCAATATGATGTCTTGTTCTGTAGCCTGTTGAAAGACTCTAGTGATGGCTTGGGCGCGGCCGGCAATAACTTGCGCATGGCTCGCATCAATCAGTCCAGATAAAATATCTTGTGTTATCGCGGCGGGATTTTCGCTGCGTGGATTATCATCGGTAATGACGACGTGATCGGCAAATTCTTCAGCGATTGCTCCCATCAGTGGACGTTTACCTCGGTCTCGGTCTCCACCGCAACCAAAGATGCACCAAAGTTGCCCTTGGCAGTGGCGGCGCGCCGCTTCTAAAGCTTTTTGGAGGGCATCTGGCGTATGAGCATAATCCACCACGGCCACAGCATGGCCTGGTTGTTTGAAGACTTCCATTCGCCCACAGACGGGTGAAAGTCGAGACGCTGTAGTCAGTAATTGTTCCAAGGGGTAACCCAATGCCAGTAACGTTGCCAAGGCCAATAATAAATTACTGACATTGAACTCTCCAATTAACGCACTGACGCATTTACCTGAGCCCCAAGCGGAGTCAAATTGAATCTCTACACCGTTTTCACGGTAGGTGATTGCCGTGGCGGTTAGCCACAGACCATGGCGTTGCGATAGGCTGAGTCCACGCGCACTTACGGCAACCGCGTCCGTCAGCTGAGTTAGCCATTGCTGGCCTATCTCATCATCAGCATTAATAATGCTGACGCCAACCTGGTGTTCCGTAAAGAGCGATAATTTTGCGGCTGCGTAGCTTTCCATATCGCCGTGGTAATCAAGGTGATCACGACTTAGGTTAGTGAAGATTGCCGCGGAAAAAGGGAGCGCCGCGACACGATGCTGCACTAAGCCATGAGAAGAAATTTCCATGGCGGTTAAGCTGACATGCTGCGCGGAAAACTCTGCAAGCGTTCTCTGTATATCGATCGCCGAACCAGTGGTATTTTCGCTCTCAACCAGCTGCCCATATAAGCCATTTCCTACAGTGCCCATTACCGCACTGGATTGGCCCAGTAAGGTCACCCACTGTGCCAGTAGCTGTGAGATGGTAGTCTTACCGTTTGTTCCCGTCACACCAACAATACGCATCGCGTCGATAGGACGACAATAGAAGCGCCCAGCGAGTGCTGATAAACGTTCAGATAATTGAGCAAGATAAATGACCGCAATACCTTCGACCTCGCGGATTTCACCATCTTTCGCGACCTCTTGCGCATCGGCGACCACCGCCGCTGCCCCTTGAGCAATTGCTTGGGCAATATATTTGCGGCCATCAACACTGTGACCGACCACCGCAACAAAGAGATCGCCATCCTTAACATTACGGCTATCAAGCGTCATCGCCTTAAGTGTTAGTGCAGGAGCGTTAGGTACCCAAGGTGCTAACACCTCTTGTAGGTTACGATCGGTCACTTGATCCCTCGCTGGTTGGTTCTTTATTTTCTGTTGCCAGTGCATCTGGCTCTACATTCATTGTGCGTAATACCCCACCCATGATGGCGCCAAATACCGGCGCCGAGACGGCCCCGCCATAGTATTTCCCACCTTGTGGATCGTTAATCACCACAACTAAGGCGAATCGAGGGCGGCTGGCCGGAGCAACCCCGGCAGTATACGCAATATACTTGTTCACATACTGGCCATCTGGGCCAACTTTTTTAGCGGTACCGGTCTTAATCGCAATCCGATAGCCTTTAATCGCTGCTTTTACGCCACCGCCACCGGGGAGTGCTACGCTTTCCATCATATGAACCACCGTCTTTACGGTCTCCTCATCGAAGGCACGTGTTCCGGCAACAGGAGGGGAAACTTTGGTAATCGATAGCGGGCGAGCAATACCATAACTGCCGATAGTCGCGTAGACGCGAGCCAGTTGTAACGGCGTGACCATCAATCCATACCCAAAAGAGAATGTTGCACGTTCGATATCAGACCAGCGCTGTTTATGCGGATAAATCCCTTTACTTTCGCCCACTAATCCAAGATTCGTCGGCTGCCCTAATCCAAAATGGGAATAGGTATCAACCAGCGCAGAAGATGGCATAGCTAACGCCAAACGGGACACCCCTACGTTACTCGATTTCTGTAAAACACCGGTTAATGTCAGTTCATTATAACGAGCGACATCTTTGATTTCATGACCATTAATCCGATAGGGCACGGTATTCAATACACTGCTAGGATGTACCACTCCCCGCTTCAGAGCCGTCATCACCACCATTGGTTTTACGGTTGATCCCGGCTCAAAAATATCGGTGATCGCGCGATTACGGATAGTTTCACGCGGCGTGTTACTGAGATTATTCGGGTTATAAGCTGGGCTGTTCGCCATCGCGAGCACTTCACCCGTATTCACGTCGACCAAAACAGCTGTGCCGGACTCTGCTTTGTTAAAGGCTACCGCATTATTCAGTTCCCGATAGACTTGTGCCTGCAAACGCTCATCAATACTCAGGGTGAGATTATGTGCCACACGGCTGTCAGTCGAGGAGATATCTTCAATTACTCGACCTTGACGATCTTTACGCACAATACGCGCGCCGGGTGTACCGGTCAGCCATTTATCGAAGCTTTTTTCAACGCCTTCGATCCCTTGACCATCAATATTGGTAAAGCCAATCAAATGCGCTGCCACCTGCCCTGCTGGATAGTAGCGGCGGGATTCTTCACGTAAGTTAATTCCCGGTAACTTCAATTTTTGAATATAGCTACTGACCGCGGGGTTCACTTGTCGGGCAAGATACACAAAGCGGCCTTTGGGGTTGGCATTTATCCGCGAGGAGAGTTGGTCGAGTGGTAGCGATAGGGCATCTGCCAACGCTTTCCAACGATTATCGAAACCTATACCGCCGTGTGCATTAACCTCTTTCGGATCAGCCCAGATTGCACTGACGGGCACACTCACCGCAAGCGGGCGGCCATTACGGTCGCTAATCATACCACGTGAGCTAGGCACGGATTGTACGCGTAACGAGCGCATATCGCCCTCTTTCACTAAGCGCTCAGGTTTAACTACTTGCAGCCATGCTACGCGAGAAAGTAGGCCCACCAATGCCAGTAATATTCCGCCGCATAACAACGCAAAACGCCAACGAATAAAGTTGGCTTTGATTTCTTGCTTTTTTGTTTTCAGCGTTTTCTTTGCGCCGGCCATCAGTTTTCTATCCCTATGGTTGAACCACTATATGTTCCTGAGAAGGGTCAACATGCTGCATATGCAGTTTTTCCACTGCTAAACGCTCAACACGGCTGTGATCACCTAAGGCATTCTCTTCAAGAATTAAATTTCGCCACTCAATGTCTAATGAGTCTTTTTCTAGCACCATCTGTTCACGTTGTGCAGTCAGTAGACGTGTTTTTTGCGTGGTAATGACCACCATAATAGAGGTCACTAATACTGCGACGAGGAGGATGAGGGGAAGTTTTCCATGCCGTAGCAGATCTCCCCCAATAACCGTGGGTAAACTATGACGCTCGTTATTGATCACGCTTCACTCCTTTCTGCGATACGTAAAACAGAGCTACGCGCACGAGGATTTTCTGCGACTTCTGCTGGACCTGGTACCGATTTACCTAACGAACGAAGTTCTCTTCCACCCAGCGCCTGTATTTGTGCCTCAGTCATGGGCACCCCTGCAGGAACTTGCACCCCGCGACTATGAGTACGCATAAAACGCTTTACCAAACGGTCTTCAAGGGAGTGGAAACTGATAATTGAGAGTCTACCTTTTGGCGCTAAAGCTTTAATAGACGAAGCTAACGCTCGTTCGATCTCTTCTAACTCGCTATTAATCCAGATACGAATCGCCTGGAAGCTACGCGTCGCAGGGTGCTTATGCTTGTCTTTGACCGGCATTGCCGCAGCAATAACCTCTGCTAACTCTTTAGTTCGCGTCATCGGTGCTAGGCGGTTGCGTTCCACGATAGCGCGCGCGATGCGTTTACCGAATTTCTCTTCACCGTAGGTTTTGATCACAAAGGCAATGTCTTCCTCGGCAGCACGCATTAACCATTGTGCTGCAGACTCTCCTTGTGAAGGATCCATCCGCATATCCAAGGGTCCGTCACGCATGAAGGAGAATCCACGTTCAGCATCATCGAGCTGTGGGGAAGAAACACCGAGATCAAGTAAAATCCCATCGATTTTACCCACTAACCCTAAGGATTCGACATAGTCACCTAACTGCGAGAAAGGACCATGAATAATGGAGAAGCGTGGATCGTCGATTTGTTCGGCTGCAGCGATAGCTTGTGGGTCACGATCGATAGCGATCAAGCGTCCCGTTTCGCCTAGCTGAGAAAGGATCAATCGGGAGTGTCCTCCCCGACCAAAGGTACCATCAATATAGATACCTTCAGGTTGAATATTTAGTCCGCCGACAGCGTCGTCAAGCAGTACGGTGGTATGTTTAAAATTGTCAGACGTCATTATAACGATAAGTCCTGCAAACGCTCAGATAATACACCCTGAGCATGTTGCTCAGCCTCAATGTCTTGCTTGACTTGATTATACCAAGTCTGTTCGTCCCAAAGTTCAAATTTATTGTATTGGCCGACCAACATAATGTGTTTGGTTAATGTGGCGTATGTACGCAAAGGTGCGGTTAAGAGTAAGCGCCCCGCTGCATCAAGTTGCCCTTCCGTTGCATGTCCCAGTAATAACCGCTGTATGCGGCGTTCAGCTGGATTCATCGAAGAGAGATTCGCTAATTTACGCTCAATCCTTTCCCACTCTGATAAGGGATAGAGCAGTAAACAAGGCTGATGAATATCAATGGTGCAAACCATATTTCCTTCAGACAGTGCATAAAGTTGTTCACGATAGCGCACTGGCATCGCAAAGCGTCCTTTACTGTCTATATTTACAGGATTGGCACCACGGAACATGATCTGTCCTTATTTTTGGAAAAAAACTCCACTTTGCCCCACATTTTCCCACAAAGTGAGTTTACGGAGCGGAGGAAAAGCTTGTCAAGCGGCTTTGACTTTTGCCGCGGAATATTTCCTGTTATTTCTGGCTTTTTTTATAGTGAAATATCGTATTTATAAGAAGGAATTTAGCTAACTCAATGATTTATAGCAGAAGAAAGATTGCTGGTACGGAATAATCCATATTTGAAGGGATAATTTGTGAAAACTAGCATCTCAACAGCTTCGAGCTGTGATTATACAATAATTTTCATCATTACACGGCGGTTACTTTAAATGCATGGTACGAATTAGCGCTCCTCGAGCATGTAGATGCCGTGGAATGGTCGTAATCCCTAATTCTGACTGGTCACCGTGTTCGAGCGTTTTCAGGACTAACGCTAATACACATTCAGCTATATCCTGATGACGCTGACCAGCAGACAGTACGGGGCAGGCAAGGAAATCTAAAAGTTCATGGTCTCCAAAGGTTGCGATAGATAAAGTCGAAGGGAGCTCACCAAGTGTCGATAAGCAAGCATCCATTACCCCTTGGAGTAAGGCAAATGAAGTGGTAAAGATCGCAGCAGGTAAGCAATTTTTTTGTAGATAGGCCGTAAATTGTTGTGCCGCATGTTGACGGTCAAAGCTATCACTATATAAAAATTGCGGTTGTCGAACATCCCCATTCCATGCCTCACGAAAACCCTGCTCTCGTAGAAAACTGACCGATAGCTCAGGCAATGCGCCAAAAAAAAGAATATTATCAATCGATTGATGACGTTGCGCTTGGGCTAAGGCAAAAGCATCTTCCCGATCCGCACCCACTACGCTATTAAATAATCGCTGATCCAACGGTCGGTCCAACGCAATAACCGGTAATTGCCGTTCGGCACAACGTTGATAAAAGGGGTGCTGGGCAGGAAGCGACGTTGAAACAATCAGGGCGTCTATTTTGCGTTGTAAAAGGTGCTCGATACAGCGCATTTCATTATCCGGTTGGTCCTCCGAACAGGCGATAAGCAGCTGGTAGCCTTGTTGACGTGCGTGACGTTCAAGATGTTTCGCAATACGGGTATAACTGGTATTTTCAAGATCGGGAATAACCAGACCGATGGAGCGTGTTTTTCCTGCCCGTAGGCCAGCGGCCACAGCGTTAGGGTGATAGTTATGCTCCCGCACGACGGCCATCACTTTTTCAACGGTCTTATCGCTGACGCGATACTGTTTAGCCTTACCGTTAATGACGTAACTCGCGGTGGTTCTAGAAACCCCTGCCAGTCGTGCAATTTCGTCTAGTTTCACCCTACCCTCGCTTTTTACTACCGTCTTAGGAAACTCTCGTAAAGTCTCAAAGACTATATACCTTATCCAGTCAGCAACAGGCAACAGGTGTAAAAGGGAAAGACCTTATTGGGTCCCTCCCTTGACGAGGATCAATTGAGAGTTTTATCTCCGCGAGAAATACCGATAACGCCAGAACGTACGACTTCAGCAATCTCAGTCACGGCACGTACCGCGGTTAAGAATGCGTCTAATTTTTCTGCACTCCCTACTAACTGCACGGTATAGAAGCGCGGGCTAACATCGACAATCTGTCCACGGAAAATATCCGCGCAACGTTTAATTTCTTCGCGTGCCGCCCCTTCCGCGATAATTTTGACCAGCATGACTTCACGTTCGACGAAAGCCGACTGCCCAAGCTCATTGACCCGCAACACATCGACTAATTTATGGAGCTGCTTCTCGATCTGCTCCAACACTTTCTCATCACCGATGGTTTGGATCGTAATACGTGACAGCGTTGGATCTTCGGTAGGTGCCACGGCTAAGCTTTCGATGTTGTAGCCGCGCTGAGAGAAAAGGCCGACCACTCGCGACAACGCCCCAGACTCATTTTCAAGTAACACTGACAATATCCGGCGCATTATTCACTCCTTTCCGTCTTGCTTAACCACATCTCATTCATTCCAGCGCCGCGCACCAACATTGGGTAAACGTGCTCGCTACCATCCACCATCACATCAACAAACACCAAGCGACCTTCTGCTACCAAGTCTAATGCCTGTTGTAGCTTAGCTTCCAGTTCATCCGGAGAGTTAATCGCAATCCCCACATGTCCATAGGCTTCGGCAATTTTGACGAAGTTCGGTAAAGATTCCATGTAAGAGTGTGAGTGACGCCCCGAGTAGATCATATCCTGCCACTGCTTGACCATGCCCAAATAACGGTTATTCAGGTTAAGCACTAAAATAGGTAATTCATACTGTAAAGCGGTAGACAACTCCTGGATATTCATCTGGATACTGCCGTCCCCTGTCACACAAACGACCGTCTCGTCAGGTAAACAAAGCTTAACGCCTAAAGCCGCCGGGAGGCCAAAGCCCATCGTACCGAGGCCACCTGAGTTAATCCAACGACGTGACTGATCAAATGGATAATGCAACGCGGTAAACATCTGATGTTGTCCGACATCAGACGCGACATAAGCCTGACCTTGGGTCAGTTTCCACAAGGTGCGTATAGCCGCTTGTGGTTTGATTTTCTCGCCTTCCGTAGAGTAATCAAGACAATTACGCCCACGCCATTGGTCGATCTTCGCCCACCACTCAGCGCTCAATGTCGCCGAAGGCGGCGGTGTTTTATCGAGCAATTCGACCATCTGTTCTAGTACCTGACGAGCGTCGCCGACAACAGGCACATCTGCATTGACGGTTTTCGAAATCGAAGCCGGATCGATATCGATATGGATCACCGTGGCATCTGGGCAATACTTCGCAATATTATTGGTCGTCCGATCATCGAAACGTACCCCTACTGCAAAGATGACATCTGCATTGTGCATGGTCATGTTGGCTTCGTAGGTTCCGTGCATTCCCAACATACCAACGCTTTGCGGATGCGTTCCAGGAAAACAGCCTAATCCCATCAATGTCGTGGTAACCGGTAATTGCAGTGTTTCCGCCAACGTTTTTAACGCCGATTCTGCGTGAGCGGTAATCACCCCACCACCGGCATAAATTACGGCTTGTTTCGCCGCCAGCAATGTACTCAGTGCACGTTTTATCTGTCCTTTGTGCCCTTGTACCGTAGGATTGTAAGAGCGTAAACTCACGCTCTCTGGCCAGTGGTAAGGAAGTTTTACCGCAGGATTAAGAATATCTTTAGGCAGATCGATGACCACCGGCCCCGGACGGCCCGTAGAGGCTAGCCAGAACGCTTTCTTGATCATCTCAGGAATATCTTCGGTACGTTTGACAAGGAAGCTGTGTTTAACGATCGGTCTTGAGATACCGATCATGTCGCACTCTTGAAATGCATCGCTACCAATTAACGAAGACGCGACTTGACCAGAGAGGACGACCATCGGAATGGAGTCCATATAGGCCGTCGCAATTCCGGTAATAGCATTGGTTGCGCCAGGGCCAGATGTGACGAGTACCACCCCAGGTTCGCCTGTTGCTCGCGCCACCGCATCCGCCATATGGACTGCAGCTTGTTCGTGACGCACTAATATATGATCAACGCCACCCACTGTTTGAATCGCATCATAAATATCCAGTACCGCTCCACCGGGATAACCGAACACCTGTTTCACGCCTTGATCAATCAGTGACTGAATGACCATTTCTGCTCCTGACAACATCTGCATTACTGCCTCCGGCTTCACACACATACAACTGATTACTGTCACAGTGATAAGAAAATCTTCGCTTACTTCCCCCACTCCCCCTAAAGGGTCGATCATTTTATTTTTTTACTGAGTGAGGCATTTCTTACGTTAACATACCGCTTAACTTCCCGGCAGGGAAAATAAGTGAAAAAAAAACCACTAGCGAAATGAATAGAGAATTATTCTGGTATTTCGCCAATTAGCATATTAAAAAAACCAAACACTCATTCAGATATAGTTTGATAGACGCCAGTCACGACAAAATAAAGAAAATCACTCATTAAGGTTGCCCCCAATTATTTTAAGTCAGCTATATCGCCTAAGATTATCTGGGTGGACTAAATCCCCATCGATAAACATTAATGCAGAATAATCATCTATAGGCAAAACGTTTATATGGAATTAATATATAAAAATCATTGATTTAAAATAAAAGGAAAGAATTAAAGGAGTAGCTTGTTTTAGGATGACGCGCGTCTTCACTTCCAAGTTAATTTTTCGTTGACATACCCAGACAATTCACGTACCAATATAAGGACACACAGATTCTATAGGCTTTAACAATGATTCGTTTCACTGCACTCACAGAACTCCTCCTCCTCGCTAAATATCAGCGCGGTTGTTCTGTGGGCGAAAACGAATAAAGATTAAAGCCTGAAAGAACTGAAAAACCCGCGCCGAACAGCGCGGGTTTTTTTATGCGCTAAGGCCATCAAATATAAGAATTTAAGGAAGCAAATTATGAGCCAGCAAGTCATTATCTTCGACACAACATTACGCGACGGTGAGCAAGCCTTACAGGCCAGTTTAAGCGTGAAAGATAAATTACAGATCGCGCTGGCTTTAGAGCGGATGAAAATCGACGTGATGGAAGTCGGTTTCCCCGTCTCCTCTCCCGGTGATTTTGAATCCGTACAAACCATTGCTCGTACTATTAAAAACAGCCGTGTTTGCGCCTTAGCCCGTTGTGTAGAGAAAGATATCGACGCAGCCTACGAATCTTTGAAAGTGGCTGATGCTTTCCGTATTCATACCTTTTTAGCCACCTCCCCGATGCACATTGAAACCAAGTTACGCTCGACACTGCCAGAAGTGATTGAGCGTGCTGAATATATGATCCGCCGTGCACGCAACTATACTGATGACGTCGAGTTTTCCTGTGAAGATGGTGGCCGTACCCCAATTGACGATTTATGTCGTGTCGTCGAAGCAGCGATTAATGCTGGTGCTCGTACTATCAATATTCCTGATACCGTGGGTTACACCCTGCCCCACGAATATGCCAACATCATCTCTTCATTAATTCAACGCGTCCCGAATATCGATAAAGCTATTTTATCTGTTCACACTCACGATGATTTAGGAATGGCCGTCGGTAACGCAATGGCCGCCGTAACAGCTGGCGCACGTCAGGTGGAAGGCACATTAAATGGTTTGGGCGAACGCGCGGGCAACTGTGCCTTGGAAGAAGTGATTATGGCGATCAAAACGCGCCACGCGATGATGAATGTCCACACAGGCATTAATCACCAAGAAATTTATCGTACAAGCCAAATTGTTAGCCAAATCTGTAATATGCCAATCCCTGCGAATAAAGCCGTGGTCGGTAGCAATGCTTTCGCTCACTCCTCAGGAATCCACCAAGATGGCGTGTTGAAAAATCGTGAAAACTACGAAATCTTAACCCCTGAATCGATCGGCTTACATCAAGTACAATTGAACCTGACCTCTCGTTCTGGACGCGCAGCGGTAAAACACCGGATGGCGGAAATGGGCTATCAAGAACAAGACTATAATTTAGATACCTTGTATGAGGCATTCTTAAAATTAGCCGACAAGAAAGGCCAAGTATTTGATTATGATCTAGAAGCTTTAGCCTTCATTAATAACCAAGCCGATGAGAGTGATCACTTTGTCCTGCATGACTTCACCGTTCAGTCAGGGGCGAGTATCACAGCAACCGCATCCGTAAAATTAGCCGTAGGGTCGGAGATTAAAGAAGAAGCCGCCACCGGTAATGGTCCAGTTGATGCCGTATATCAAGCAATCAATCGTATTTCAGGATCGGAGATCGAATTAGTTAATTATAAATTAACCGCCAAAGGCCAAGGAGAGAATGCTCTGGGCCAAGTGGACATCGTCGTGAAATATAACGATCGTAAATTCCATGGCGTTGGTCTAGCCACCGATATCGTGGAGTCTTCCGCGAAGGCGATGGTGAATGCATTAAATACGATTTGGCGCGCACGTCAGGTCGAACAAGAATTAAAGCGTAAGTCTCAGACTGAAATTAAGGAAACAGTGTAATTATGTCGACTCACTATAATGTTGCCGTTTTACCCGGTGATGGAATCGGTCCTGAAGTGATGGCCCAAGCAGAAAAAGTTCTGGCTGCGGTCAGCCAACGTTTTGGCTTTCAGATCAACACTCAGCATTTTGATGTCGGCGGCATTGCCATCGATAACCACGGCACACCGCTTCCTGCTGCGACGGTAGCAGGCTGTGAGCAAGCAGATGCCATTCTGTTTGGTTCGGTTGGTGGTCCTAAATGGGAACACTTACCGCCGAGCGACCAACCTGAGCGTGGCGCTCTGCTTCCTCTACGTAAGCACTTTAAACTGTTCAGTAACCTACGCCCAGCGGCTTTGTATAAAGGCTTAGAGGCTTATTGCCCGCTGCGTAGCGACATTGCAGCACGCGGATTCGACATTTTATGTGTGCGTGAATTAACCGGTGGTATCTACTTCGGTCAACCTAAAGGCCGTGAAGGTAGTAGCGACCAATTACGTGCTTTCGATACTGAAGTTTATCACCGTTATGAAATCGAACGTATCGCTCGCTTAGCATTCGAGTCAGCGCGTAAACGCCGTCACAAAGTAACCTCTGTCGATAAAGCAAACGTATTACAGTCATCTATTTTATGGCGTGAAACGGTCACAGAGATTGCGAAAGAGTATCCAGACGTCGAGTTATCACATATCTATATTGATAACGCTACGATGCAGCTGATTAAGGATCCTTCTCAATTCGACGTCCTATTATGTTCCAATTTATTTGGCGATATCTTGTCTGATGAATGTGCGATGATTACGGGTTCTATGGGGATGCTGCCTTCCGCGAGTCTGAATGAAGAAGGCTTCGGACTCTACGAACCCGCTGGTGGATCGGCTCCCGATATCGCCGGAAAAAATATTGCTAACCCGATTGCACAAATTTTATCACTCGCCTTATTACTGCGTTATAGCTTACAACAAGGTGACGCGGCAGAAGCGATCGAAAACGCTATCAGCAAGGCGTTAGCTGCGGGACACCGTACTCATGACTTAGCCGGTGACGGTAAAGCAGTCAATACCGATGAGATGGGTAATATCATTGCCCGGTATATTACCGAGGAAAAATAATAAAATGAGCAAAACCTTATACCAGAAGTTATTTGATGCACATGTCGTTTACGAGGCGCCACAAGAGACGCCTATCCTGTACATTGACCGTCACTTGGTTCATGAAGTGACCTCACCACAAGCCTTTGATGGTCTTCGCGCCCATGGCCGTCAATTGCGCCAGCCATCAAAAACCTTCGCGACGATGGATCATAATGTCTCGACAGAGACACGGGATATTAACGCCTCCGGTGAAATGGCTCGTATCCAGATGCAAGAACTGATCAAGAACTGCGCTGAATTTGGGGTAAGTCTGTATGACTTAAACCACCCATTCCAAGGTATCGTTCATGTAATTGGCCCAGAGCAAGGCATTACCTTACCAGGGATGACCATTGTCTGTGGTGACTCGCATACCGCTACCCACGGCGCCTTTGGTGCCTTAGCATTTGGTATCGGTACTTCCGAAGTTGAGCACGTGATGGCAACCCAAACCTTAAAACAAGGTCGGGCAAAAACGATGAAAATTGAGGTCACTGGCTCTGCCATTGGCGGCATCTCAGCAAAAGACATCGTGTTAGCCATCATCGGTAAAACCGGCAGTGCCGGCGGCACCGGATATGTCGTGGAATTTTGTGGTGCGGCAATCGAAGCGTTAAGCATGGAAGGTCGTATGACCCTGTGTAATATGGCCATTGAGTTAGGGGCTAAAGCGGGCTTGGTCGCACCGGATGACACAACCTTTGAATACTTAAAAGGCCGCCAATTTGCACCAAAAGGTGAACAGTGGGATGAGGCCGTTGCCTACTGGAAGACCTTAAAATCTGATGAGAATGCTGAGTTCGATTGTATCGTTACCTTAGATGCTGCCGAGATCGCTCCACAAGTCACTTGGGGAACGAACCCAGGGCAAGTCATCGCAGTGGACCAACCAATTCCACGCCCAGAAGAGTTCAGTGACCCGGTCGAACGCGCTTCGGCAGAGAAAGCACTGGCCTATATGGGATTAGAAGGTGGTATCCGTTTAACAGATGTTGCGATTGATAAAGTCTTTATCGGTTCTTGTACTAACTCACGGATTGAAGATTTACGTGCGGCGGCAGCAATTGCCAAAGGGCGTAAAGTGGCACCGGGAATTGTTGCCATGGTGGTGCCAGGCTCTGGCCCAGTAAAAGCACAGGCCGAAGAAGAAGGCTTAGATAAAATCTTCTTAGAAGCAGGTTTCGAATGGCGTTTACCGGGCTGTTCAATGTGTTTAGCGATGAACAACGATCGGCTAAACGCTGGCGAGCGTTGTGCATCTACCAGTAACCGTAACTTTGAAGGCCGTCAAGGACGTGGTGGACGGACTCACTTAGTTAGCCCTGCTATGGCAGCCGCAGCCGCCGTTACCGGACGCTTTACTGACATCCGTACCTTGAACTGAGGATCTGCATCATGGCAATTAAATTTACTCAACATACCGGACTGGTTGCGCCTTTGGATGCGGCCAATGTCGATACGGATGCGATCATCCCAAAACAGTTTCTACAGAAAGTCACCCGTACAGGCTTTGGTCAGCATCTATTTAACGATTGGCGCTTTATCGATGATGCGGGCAAAATCCCTAATCCAGATTTCGTCCTGAATAAGCCTCTGTATAAGGGGACCAGTATTTTACTGACCCGTGAAAACTTCGGCTGTGGCTCGTCGCGTGAGCATGCGCCGTGGGCCTTAACCGACTTCGGTTTTCGTGTGGTGATCGCGCCGTCTTTCGCTGATATTTTCTACAGTAATAGCTTTAATAACCAACTGCTCTTGGTCAAATTAAGCGAAGCACAGATTGACGAGCTGTTTCAACTGGTTGAGCAACATCCTGGTATTAATTTTACCGTTGATTTAGAAGCGATGACGATTCAGGCGGGGGAGAAAACTTATACCTTCGAACTGGATAGCTTCCGCCGTCACTGCATGTTAAATGGCTTAGACAGCATAGGTCTTACGCTGCAGCATGAAGCATCGATTGGCGCTTACGAAACGAAACAGCCCGCTTTTCTTCAGTAACCTTCTCAGTATTTAGCATAAAAAAAGGGACATTTTCATGTCCCTTTTTTATTGCCACTATTTCTACTGGATGCGTGGCTGGTCAGCCCCTTCCTTCTCGACTTTCTGCACTAACATATGTTCGCGCTTCATCCCGAGTTTCAACGCCAACGCTGACGCGACGTAGATTGAAGAGATAGTACCAATGGCGACACCGATTAACATCGTCAGTGAGAAGCCACGTAATAGCTCACCACCAAAGATAAACAGCATCAAGACCACTACTAAGGTGGTTGCCGAGGTCATCAATGTCCGGCTCAGTGTCTGAGTCAGAGAGATATTGACGATATCATAAGGCGTGCCACGACGAATCTTACGGAAGTTTTCACGGATCCGGTCAGAAACAACGATGCTGTCGTTTAACGAGTAACCGATCACCGACATCAGTGAAGCGATGATAGTTAAATCAACTTCGATGTGGAACAGTGATAACACACCCATTGTAATGACAACGTCGTGCGCCAAGGCTAATACCGCACCCAGTGCAAGACGCCATTCAAAACGAAAGCCGACGTAGATTAAGATACAGATCAAGGCTGCTAATAGCGCTAATGCACCTGCCTGCGCCAGATCGCTACCGACACTAGGTCCCACGAACTCGATACGTTTAACTACTGCCGTCTGCTGGGTCGCTTGGTTAATCTCGCTGACCACTTTGGTCCCGAGTTCTTGCCCTGCATTACCATCATGCGGAGATAAGCGCACCATAACTTCACGGCTACTACCGAAGTTCTGCACTTGAGGGTCACTAAAGCCGGCATGTTGTAATGCTGTACGCATCACATCCAATTCACCGGGTTTCTCTAATGTAATCTCAATGACCGTTCCACCGGTGAAATCCAGTCCCCAGTTAAAGCCACGCACACCCATAATGAGGGCAGAAGCAATCAACAATAATGCTGACAGGGTAAAGGCTAACTTGTCCCAGCGCATGAAATCATGCACCTTACGGCCATAGTTAAGTTGTTCAATACTATATTCTTGTGCCACAACAGGCTCCTTAAATCGACAGCTTGTTGATACGCTTACCGCCGTAAAGCAGGTTCACAATCGCTCGCGTTCCTACAATGGCCGTAAACATGGAGGTTGCCACCCCAATCGCTGTCGTAATCGCAAACCCTTTAATAGAGCCAGTACCCACAGCATAGAGAATGATAGCCGTTATAAGCGTTGTCACGTTAGCGTCGACAATACTGGAGAACGCGCCACGATAACCTTCGTGAATCGCCTGTTGTACCGTCCGCCCGTTACGTAGCTCTTCCTTAATCCGTTCATTAATCAATACGTTGGCATCAACCGCGACCGCCAGAGTTAAGACAATCCCGGCAATACCTGGCATAGTCAAAGTCGCACCTGGCAACAGAGACATGATCCCGATGATTAAGATTAAGTTTGCAATCAGCGCTGTGGTCGCAATCACACCGAATTTCTTATAGAACACCAACATAAACAGAATTGATACCGCGACACCCCACAAGCATGCATGCAAGCCTTGTTGGATATTCTGTTGTCCCATAGTTGGACCAATGGTGCGTTCTTCAACAATCTGAATCGGTGCGATCAAAGCACCCGCGCGTAATAGCAAGGAGAGCTGATGCGCTTCATTTGGATTGTTGATACCGGTAATACGGAAGCTATTAGCAAGACGAGATTGAATATTCGCCACGTTAATCACTTCTTCTTGTTTCGCTAAAATCGCACGACCGTTAGCATCTTTTTTACCGCTATCTTTATATTCAACAAACAGTGTTGCCATCGGTTTGCCGATATTATTTCGAGTGAAATCAGACATCGTATTGCCACCTGCGCTGTCTAGCGAGATGTTAACTTGAGGCTGATTGTACTCGTCCATCGTAGAGGTTGAGTCGGTAATATGATCACCGGTTAGGACCACACGCTTGTAGAGAACAACAGGTTGTCCGTCACGCATGTTCTTCACTTCAGAATCCCCAGGTACGCGTCCTGCTGCAATAGCGGCTGGATCGACCGTGGTATTCACTAAACGGAATTCCAGTGTCGCAGTGGCGCCTAAGATCTCTTTAGCCCGTGCAGTGTCTTGAATTCCCGGCAATTCGACGACAATTCGGTCTGAACCTTGACGCTGAACCAGTGGCTCAGAAACCCCTAATTGGTTGACACGGTTGCGAAGAATAGTGATGTTTTGCTGGACCGCGTATTCACGAGCTTCGCTTAAGCGCGCGTCGGTCATTGCTGCGGTAAGTTGGTTACTGCCACGACTTCTAATCACCAGATCGCGATGACGTGGGCTTAAATAGCTGACGGCTGCATCACGCGCTTGGGCATTAGGGAACTGGATCTGAATACCGTAATTATCGATTTTACCAACAGTGGTATAACCGAGTTTCGCGGTACGCAGGTCGCCCCGAAGCGTTTCAGCATTTTGCTCTTGTAACTTGCCTAAAGCAGTGTCCATGTCCACTTCCATCAAGAAGTGTACACCACCACGTAGATCTAGACCCAGTTTCATCGGTTCTGCCGAGAGTGCAGCTAACCAACGCGGAGTCGCAGGAGCAAGGTTCAACGCAACTACGTAATTGTTACCTAACGCGTTAACCAGTGCTTCACGTGCGCGCAACTGGATATCGGTATTAGCAAAACGCGCCATGATTGCGCCGTTCTCTAATGCGATAGAGCGGGTGTCGATATGTTGTTGTTTAAGTACTGTCTGGATCTGATCCAATGTCTGCTCACTGGCAGCGGCGCCCCGCTCACCAGTGATTTGAACAGCCGGATCCTCACCATAGAGGTTTGGAAGTGCATACAACAGGCCGACCAGTAATACGACGATCAGCATGATGTACTTCCATAAAGGATAACGATTTAGCACGGCAGTTCCCTAAGGAAGAGTTCAATTATAATGCTTTCATTGTGCCTTTAGGCAGAACGGCAGCGACGAAATCACGCTTAACAACGACTTCATTAGTTTCATTTAGCGCGATAGCAACATAACCGGTTTCTGAGATTTTAGTTACACGACCGACGAAACCTGAAGTGGTCATCACTTCATCCCCTTTAGCGATAGATTCCATCAATTTTTTATGCTCTTTCGCACGTTTTTGCTGTGGACGTAAAATCATAAAGAAAAAGATCAGACCGAACACGACCAACATGATAACCATCGAGAAACTACTATTTTGTGCTGGTGCGCCAGCCGCTGCCGCGGCATCAGAAATGAAAAAGCTCATAAACTATCCCTCATTAATTAAAATCAAAATGGTAAAGCTGGCACTTCTTTGCCAATCTTCGTATAAAAGTCAGCAACGAATTCTTCTAACCGATCGTCTTCAATCGCTTGGCGTAATCCTGCCATTAAACGCTGGTAATAGCGTAAGTTATGGATGGTATTGAGCCGTGCGCCTAAGATCTCATTACAACGGTCTAAATGATACAGGTAGGCACGAGTGTAATGCTTACAGGTGTAACAATCACATTCGGCGTCCAACGGTGAGGTATCACTCTTATGCTTAGCGTTACGGATTTTTACTACACCGTCGGTCACAAATAAATGTCCGTTACGCGCATTTCGTGTTGGCATTACGCAGTCGAACATATCGATACCGCGACGTACGCCTTCCACTAAATCTTCGGGTTTCCCCACCCCCATTAAATAACGAGGTTTCTCTTCAGGTAACTGCGGGCAGACATGCTCAAGAATACGATGCATATCGGCTTTAGGTTCCCCAACTGCCAGGCCGCCGACAGCGTACCCATCAAAACCAATATCTACTAGTCCTTTGACCGAGATATCGCGTAAATCTTCGTAAACGCCGCCCTGTACAATCCCGAATAGCGCATTTTTATTGCCGAGTTCATCGAAACGATCACGGCTACGTTGCGCCCAGCGTAAGGACATCTCCATCGAACGTTTCGCATAATCCCAGTCAGCTGGGTAAGGCGTACATTCGTCAAAAATCATCACGATATCTGACCCTAAATCGTGCTGAATCTCCATCGATTTCTCAGGATCAAGGAAGATAGGATCACCGTTGATGGGATTACGGAAATGAACACCTTTTTCGGTAATTTTACGAATGTCTCCCAAGCTAAAGACTTGGAATCCACCAGAGTCGGTTAAGATAGGGCCTTGCCACTGCATAAAATCATGCAAATCGCCATGCAATTTCATGATTTCTTGCCCTGGGCGTAACCAGAGGTGGAAAGTGTTACCGAGCAAGATTTGTGCGCCGGTCTCTTTCACTTCTTCGGGGGTCATTCCTTTCACGGTGCCATAAGTGCCGACTGGCATGAAGGCAGGTGTCTCAACGACTCCGCGATCAAACACTAAGCGACCGCGGCGCGCGCGACCATCGCGCTTAATATATTCAAATTTCACAAAACTTCTCCATCAGAGAAACAGTCTGATTAGATGCAACGAGTTACACACCAGAAATCGACGGGACGTTAGTCCCTTCATCCGTGTTAATCTTTGCAATGTTGTACCGGATTAGCGCTAATTTAAGACTACATTCCGACACAGTTAATTTCCGCGCTAGGATGCTACCATAAAGTTGATGATTTCCCTATCCCACGGCCCACTGCCGATCTCTCCTCTGCTTTTTATGTGTTCTAACCGGGTAAAGCAGTACAGAATCAAAAGTGGAAAAAATTTTACAGTACGACTCGAGTTTTTACTGCTACCGCCGACGATAAAATATTAATAAAATTTCTTATAACCATTACAAATCGATATTTTATTCAGCAAAAAATCTGCCATTAACACCATATATCAATGATAATCAACGGGTTAAATATCAGCGAGCCGTCTGTTACAAATTAACTAAAATAATCATTTAATCAAGTAAGACTAATGATTATGATTAGCCTTCTCATTAACACTTAATTGCCATGCATTGTTGTCTTCTCAGTCAACATATAACAATAAAGGCACACAGCATTTAAATCTTTCTGATTTATAGGGATAACTATGTCTGCTCCTTGCAGAAGAACGGCCCATTTCGTTTCACATACACCGCAAAAACATAAACTCTTCACGCTCTCACTACTGGCACTTGCTGTTAATTCGCTTCTTGAGCTGCCTTCTGCTCGGGCTGCTGACTCAACCAGTTTGCCTACCAGCACAGCGCAACAAGATGTCGTGGTCTATGGCGCACCTACTGATAACAGCGACGACCAGAGTAAACAGGACTACCAAGTCAAAACCACTCGAGCCGGCACCAAATTGCTGCTAACTCCGCGGGATGTCCCCCAGTCGTTGAGTGTGATCACCCAGCAGCGCATGCAGGATCAACAACTCCAAACGATCAACGATGTGTTAACCAATACAACCGGGATCACTAGCGAACAGGTCGATAGTGAAAGGGCCTATTACTATTCCCGCGGTTTTAAGATCAATAACTTCACCTTTGACGATATTCCGACCTCCATGGGGGATTCATGGAACTACGGAGATACCGCCTCAGATACCGCAATTTACGATCGGATCGAAGTCGTCCGCGGGGCAACGGGGCTGATGACCGGCGCGGGCAATCCCGCAGCCTCGGTGAATATGGTGCGCAAGCATGCCGACAGTAAGACGGCGACGGGGAGCCTACAAGCCAGTTATGGCAGTTGGAACAAGCAACGCTATGTCGCTGATCTTTCCACTCCTCTCAATCAATCCGGATCACTGCGCGGTCGGGTGATTGCCGGTTATCAGAATCAAGATAGCTGGCTAGATCGTTACACCAAAAATACAAAATTCCTCTATACCGCAATTGATGCTGACTTAAGCGAGCGCACGACACTTTCTCTGGCCTTTGACTACCAAGATGCCGACACCAGCAATCCAACTTGGGGGGGAAGCCCGGTCTTCTACAGTAATGGAACCCTGACGCACTATCGACGAGGCCTCAATTCAGCCGCCGACTGGACCTATTACCACACCACCGTTCGTAAACTTTATGCTGACTTAGTCCATCATTTCGATAACGGGTGGTCGACCCATATTACCGGGACCCACGCTGAAAATACTTTTAGTGATAAGCTGCTTTATCTCGGCTATCTCAGTATGCCTGATAGAGATTCTGGAGAGGGTGCGGATGGCTTTGGCAGTAAAGATCGTGGTAAACGTGAACTCACTTCGGTAGATGGTTATGCAAGTGGTCCTTTTGAATTATTAGGTCGACAACACCAACTTATGCTTGGGGTAAATTACAGTCGCCAGCATAATGCTACCGATAGCAGTAATGGAACAACCAGTGAAGATGGCAGCGAGATTACCAGCGGTGATATTGGTATCTTTGATAATCATTGGAACGGCAATATTGCCCAACCCACGTGGGGAGATTGGTATCAAAACGCTGATGATATCATTCGTCAAAAGTCTGCCTATACTGCAGCCCGTTTTTCACTTGCCGATCCTTTAGCCTTAATAGTCGGGGCGCGTTATACCCAATATCGTAGCGATGGTTCGAGCGGCGATATGGAAAAAAATAATCTGACGCCCTATGCCGGTATTATTTATGACCTCAATGATACCTGGTCAGCCTATGCCAGCTATACCTCTATCTTCCAACCACAAACCTATCGCGATAGTACCGGCCACTATTTGTCACCCATTACCGGTAAAAGCTATGAAACGGGATTGAAATCAGCCTGGGACGATGGAAGGCTCACCGCAACCTTCGCTATTTTCCGTATCGAACAAAACAATGTAGGTCAGGAACTCGATGGCGTTTATGTCAATAAAAGCAGCGAGCAAGCCTATGTTGCGACAAAAGGCGCTCGCAGTAAGGGGGCAGAGTTTGAGTTAAACGGTGCCATCACTGATAACCTACAAATGACCTTCGGTGCAACCCGCTACGTCGCAACGGACTCTACCGGGCGCTACAATAGTAATCAGCCGCAAACCGTCTTTAAACTCTTTAGCCGCTATCAGCTCCCTACCCTACCAGAGTTGACCGTGGGCGGGGGAATAACTTGGCAAAACCGAGTCTTCTGGGACGTTTCCGCACCTGATGGCAGCACTCAGCGGATTTATCAAAGCAGCTATCCTCTAGCGAGTCTATTTACGCGCTATCAGATCAACAAGCAGGTAGCGGTACAGGCAAATATCAATAATTTGTTCGATCGCACCTATTACACATATCGAAACGGGGATGTCTACGGCGAGCCTCGTAACGTCTCAGTTAATTTATCCTATCAGTTCTAGTCTCTCGCGCTAACGTCCTGCAAAGCCAGGACGTTTATTGTTTATTATTAGTAGCCAATAAAGGAGTTTTTATGAGAGGACGTTTCCCCTCTATCAAAGCATTATATTCGGCGTTCTTAATGGCTGCTCTGGCGGCTCCTACGGTTTTTGCCCAACAACCAGCATCCGCAGCCTCCTCACCTGTAGAGCGGCAGTTGGGGGATGGCTTATATGAATTGGCCCTGATTCCCGGCCAAAATAAGCTCTATGTTGCCAGCGCACAAAGTTTTAAAGACGTAAATGGTGGCGTGATCTATCGTCTTGATCCCACCACGCTCGCCATCACCGGCGAAACACATACCGACCTTAAAAACTTTGGTATGGCTATTGATGACAAGGGCCAGTTCTTCTACACCACCAACTCGCTTGATGGAGGGGTTTCTAAAGTCGACGCCCAAACCGGAAAGGTTATCGAACGCCTCTTTTTTAAAGGTAAAGATAAAGATGGCGACCCAATCGGTGCTCGGGAAATCCTCTTCCACAATAATCAACTCTATATTGGCCGTGTCACCGTCCCCGGATATATTTCGATTGTCGATGCCAGAACTATGACCTTAAAAGGGCAAATAGACAATGTCGGTAAATGGGTAACAGGAATAATCTATTCCCCATCAACTCAACGTATTTATGCGGCGAGTGGTAGTGGCGACATAGCGGTTATCAATCCTGCAAATAATAAAATTGAACATCGCTGGAAACCTGATGATGGACAGAAGTACTTGTTCCTCAACATGGCGGAAGATCCTACTACCGGACGTTTATTCGTCACCGATAACTCTGAAGGCAAGACGACTTTGGTCTTTGATGAACGTTCTGGAAAAGTGATTAAACGACTCCCGGGTGACGCCTTAGGGATAAAGTTTAATGCAAAACGCC
This sequence comes from Tatumella ptyseos, assembly GCF_030552895.1. Lineage (NCBI taxonomy): Bacteria > Pseudomonadati > Pseudomonadota > Gammaproteobacteria > Enterobacterales > Erwiniaceae > Tatumella > Tatumella ptyseos. The sequence goes on from NZ_CP130649.1 coordinate 2,491,608, forward strand.
ACGAGGTTTATATTAGCCAGCGTGAATCGAAAAAGGTTATTCAACTGGATGCCACCAGCTTAACACCAAAGCATGTTTGGTCATTTAGCGGTCATCCTAACAGTCTGCTGGTTTCACCTGATGGTAACTCGCTGTATGTCACCATCAAACAGGACTTTAACGAGGATAACACCACCAAAGGTCCAGATAGTGTGGCGAAAATTTCGCTGAATTAACCAGGGCATTAAGGCTCTTTCCTATCCTGCCTTAAAACCTACCACCTAAAAAAGGGGCTTAAATTAGCCCCTTTTAAAATATAGCTGTACTCCCTTAGTCGTCCATTACCTCATTCACCGCTTGCGGGTTTTGGGTAATAAACATGGCATCACCATAACTAAAGAAACGATATTGTTGTTCAACCGCTTGCTGATAGGCATGCATAGTATTTTTATAACCCGCGAAGGCAGAGACCAGCATAATCAGCGTTGATTCAGGGAGATGGAAATTGGTGATTAACGCATCGATAACTTGATACTGATAGCCAGGATAGATAAAAATCTGCGTATCATCAAAGAAAGGGGCAATAAGGGCACTCTCCGCCGCCTTGGCCGCACTTTCTAAAGAACGTACTGAGGTCGTCCCCACTGCAATGACTTTATTTCCCCGTGCTTTGCAGGCTAAGACGGCATCCACCACCTCTTGTGGCACTTCAGCGTATTCAGCATGCATAATATGGTCTTCGATGCTCTCAACCCGGACCGGCTGAAAAGTTCCCGCCCCCACATGTAAGGTAACAAAAGCGGTTTCGATCCCTTTTTGACGCAATGCATCCAATAACGGCTGGTCGAAGTGCAGTCCCGCAGTGGGAGCGGCGACGGCACCTGGTTTCGCACTATAAACCGTTTGGTAAAGCTCGCGGTCAGCCTCTTCGTCGGGACGATCAATATAGGGCGGTAACGGCATATGACCGATATGGTTGAGGATATCTAACACCTCGCGATCATCATGAAACTCAATTTCAAACAGCGTATCGTGACGAGCGACCATGGTGGCCCGTACATCTAAAGCGTCACCGAGTAACAGTTCCGCACCCGGTTTTGGCGCCTTTGAGGCACGAACGTGGGCTAAGACCCGCTTATCATCTAGCATCCGCTCTACTAGCATCTCAAGCTTACCGCCACTGGCTTTTTGCCCATACACTCGGGCTGGGATCACCCGAGTATTATTAAAGACCAGTAAATCACCGGGTTGTAATTTATCCAACACATCAGTAAAGATGCCATGCTGTAACTCTCCCGAGGGCCCGTCTAACGAAAGCAGTCGGCAAGCACTCCGCTCAGGTTGTGGGTAATGGGCAATTAACGACTCAGGTAAAGCAAAGTTAAAATCAGCAACGCGCATGGTGACTTATTCCGATAAAAATTTAGGCGCACAGTGTAACGGAAAAGGGGACATTACAGAACCTTTGGCTTTTAGAGCAACTCAGGTAATAATGGCGCTATGAATTTTCTTGCTCATCTTCACCTTGCACAGCTTGCCAGCAGCTCCTTAACCGGTAACTTACTGGCGGATTTTGTCCGCGGCGATCCGAAAGGTCGCTGGTCGGAAACTATTGTGGCAGGGATCCAAATGCATCGTCGGCTGGACAGTCTTTCTGACCATCTGCCTGAGGTCCGTGAAGCGAAACAGCTGTTCATACCGGAAACCCGCCGCGTCGCCCCCATTGCATTGGATGTTATTTGGGATCATTTTTTAGCCCGCGACTGGTCAGCCTTCTATCCTCAGCTAAGGTTGGCCGAATTTTGTGCCGTGGCTGAACAGACCATTGCTCGTGATTTAGCTCAGACGCCTGATAATTTCCAACATCTCAATCGTCTGATCTGGCAGCAACGTTGGCTAGAACGCTATGCCGAGCCGGAAAATCTGGAGAATGTCTTTCGGCAAATGGCGCAGCGCCGACCACGCCTCATTATGCTGGCTGACTGCTATCAAGATTTCATTACCCACTATCGCGAATTAGAAGCCTTGTTTTACCGTTTTTATCCCCGATTAATGGCACAGGCGACAGAAAAACAGCTGTAAAGTCCCCCGCCACTGCGTGGGTTCTGATACACTGCCTTCGCGCCACAGACGCAGGATCGGCTCATCTTGAGCCTGTGTCCTAAAACGATTTTATTCATTAACACTTGGAGTATGTATGGTACTTGTGACTCGTTCAGCCCCTGATTTTACCGCTGCAGCAGTTTTAGGTAGCGGTGAGATTGTTGAGAATTTTAACTTCCATAAGCACATTGCTGGTAAACCTGCCGTACTCTTTTTCTGGCCGATGGACTTCACCTTCGTTTGCCCTTCAGAGCTGATTGCATTCGATAAGCGTTACGCTGAATTCAAGCAACGCGGTGTGGAAGTCGTTGGCGTTTCTTTCGACTCAGAGTTCGTGCACAACGCATGGCGTAACACGCCAATCGAAAACGGCGGTATCGGTAAAGTGCAATACGCAATGGTTGCCGATATCAAACGTGAGATCCAACAAGCTTACGGTATCGAACACCCAGAAGCTGGTGTTGCCCTACGTGGTTCGTTCTTAATCGACAAAGACGGCGTAGTTCGTCATCAAGTCGTGAACGATCTGCCACTTGGCCGTAACGTCGATGAAATGCTGCGCATGGTTGACGCGCTCCAATTCCACGAAGAGCACGGTGAAGTCTGCCCTGCACAGTGGGAAAAAGGAAAAGAAGGCATGGGCGCATCACCAGAAGGTGTTGCAAAGTACCTGTCTCAAAACGCGGCGAAATTATAATCGCCTTGCCCCCTAAGACGTTAGGGGGCATTCACTTCTGTAAGGAATCATCGCGTCGTAAATAACCTCTTTCATCGTTATTGTTAGGATGGTTATTCGACTTTCACTGTCCGTGCAAATAGCTATCCACAAACGCCGTAAACCAAATCAATACAAAACTAAACCCTAAACCATACCCTGCGAACGACTGAAACTCTCTGTGTAAATCCCGTTAGCATTGGGATCCCCTTCCCACTCATCAATGTCGATGATTTAGCGAGTAAAGCAAATGTGAAAGAAATAACTCGCCACAACGACGATAGGATATTTCTGGTCATTAAAATCACGGGTAAAAAACGGTGGCGTTTTCGTACTCTGCGATCCGCTACAAAGCGCAGGTCAGTACTAAATGATTAGCTAGGGAACCAATTATCGAGTTTCTACTGTATTCACTTTATGCGGATATAAGTAGTCCATGTGTAGTGTGATGCAAAGAGAGGGACGTCTTCTGGTTGGTTATTATCTTTCGTAATGATGTCTGTATTTTTCATCGTACTCCTCACACTAAAGATTCAGAGGCCGTCTATATTATACTTCATCGCTATATTAATCGAACTCACTCACCTTTAGGAATTTTTTATAAGGTAGAAGATTATGCCTAGAAAAAGCTCTCGAGAAGTCTCTTTTTTAAAAAAATTTCATCCCTCCGCTTTAACGTCAAGGAAATACAAAATAAAGGTCGTAATATGTTTGACTACGTATAGATAAAGGATGATCTAAATGCTAGAGCCAAAAAAAGGAAAACTGACATTTCGAGCCGAAGGGAATAATGTAAAATCAAGCAGAGATTATTCAAAAAAAATACATTGGCCTGGGAACTCTCTATCTTGCCAGAAGGATAATTCTGGTGTGACAATTGGTAGAGGATTTGACCTTGGTGATAGAAATGAAAGTAGCGCATTCATTGCTTTAAAAAAAGCGGGGGTAGAAGATAGAAAAGCTGAACTAATTTCAAAGGGAGCCAAAAAGAAAGGGTGTTCAGCCTATATTTTCGTCCTTAAAAACCGGGATTCGATTGAGGAAATCACAGATACTCAGCAATTAAGATTATTTGAAATGACTTACATTGAATTAGAGAAAGATGTTGAAAGAATATGTAAACTTCCTAAAAATATTCACGATTATCATCCCACTTCAAATACCCCACCCGATTTAGCCTGGGAAAATATTCCTGACAAAATAAAAGAGATACTTGTCGACTTAAGATACCGAGGTGACTATACACCACAAGCCAGAGGATATATTCAAAGAATGGCTTACGCTGGAGATGTAGAGGGTTTCGGGAATGTAATATCGAACAAATATTATTGGATAAAAGTACCTAATGATAGGTTCAATCGGAGAGTTGATTACTATGAAAAAAATTAAACTTCTTTTTTTAATTTTGATCTGTTCATTTAATGCTGGTGCAGCCTTCACAGAGCCAGAAATGAGCCAACTGAAAGAAATAAACCAAAAGTACATGGCGAAAGAGATTGAATCTAGAAAAAATCTACATGCAGCTATAAAAGAATCAATAGCTAACCTACCTACTGAAAAATCGAATATATTGAAATTACATGAACTATGGAGTCAAGCGACAAAAATAAAATGTAGGCTTGCTATACTCGATTCACTCAATACTGATGCGGAAATAGCAAGCAAATATGAATGTCTTGCTAATGAATACACTACTGAAGCTAATTTCTTAAATAGCACATATTAAACTTACTTAGGACGGAAGTATAAAATAGGCTAATGTATTTATATCTGGGAAGGCGTTAAGGCACTAATTGGGCTAAGTAGAGTCGGTTAACGCCTATCCTCGGGCCACTTGAATGACGAGCCGTACGACCTATTGATTGGCTTTTATGCATCAGCGATTCCGTTTACTCCTCACAAAGCCGTTCTGGCTTGTTAATCCTTTCAACATTGCTCCCGCGGTAAATGTTCGCGAATCATCGGTAAGCGAGACGTGAGAGCCTATTCTTTATTTCACTGCTTGCAGGTGGTTTTTTACCTTTATGACCATCATAATGGTTCATCACACACCAAGACTAAGATAGCATCGTTTAGATACGCTCCATTATCCAAATTTCATGACACATTTTGATGTTTAGCATCGTGAAAAATACAAGAAAAAATGTGAAGACGAGCGTTATGTGTCGGTTATTTCATAAACAAACTATTCTTAAATCTATTTTTAGATGCTTCTTCTCATGAATTGAACATATCAAGTTTGGTATAAACAGATTGATATAGGTTAGCTACACTATGAAATTTGAATTGAAGAAAAATATGATATGTAAAAAGGACTTACGAAAATAATGCAACTCCCACTACAACATTGGCTTCAGACCTTAGGTCTTACTCATTATACCGATATTATCGCAACGCTACTCATGCTTACCGCGATGATTTTCATCTCACTGATTATTCACCTCTTACTTCATAAACTGCTGTTACCGATACTGAAAAAACAGTCAGAAAAAAGCCAACACCTTTGGCCAAAATCATTATTTAAACATCGCTTATTTAATCGTGCGACCTGGCTGTTACAAGGCGTACTGTTCCAAACATTACTGCATATCCTATTCGATCCACAGAGTATGCTGTTCGTTGGGCTAACCACTCTCTGCCAACTCTGGGTGATGCTCTTTAGCTTATTGATCGGTTTCTCGTTACTCGATGTTATCCAAGCGATAACGGCCAAAAGTGAATTCGCCAAACAGATCCCGCTGCGTGGTATCTTCCAAAGCATTAAGTTAATCATGGCGATTTTAATCGTCATCTTGATGATTTCGTTATTGTTAGGCAAATCCCCCGGTACCTTGCTGACCGGTTTAGGCGCAATGACCGCCGTACTGATGCTGGTGTTTCGCGATCCCATTCTTGGCCTGGTCGCCGGAATCCAACTTTCCGCCAACGATATGCTAAAAATTGGCGATTGGCTAGATATGCCTAAATACGGTGCTGATGGTGCAGTCATCGATATCAATTTAACCACAGTCAAAGTGCATAACTGGGACAAAACAATCGTCACCATTCCTGCTTATGCCTTAATTTCTGACTCCTTTAAAAACTGGCGCGGGATGTCAGAATCGGGGGGCAGACGTATTAAGCGTAGCGTTAATATCGATACCACTAGTATCCACTTCTTGTCAGAAGCCGAAATCAATCAGCTTGGACAGGCCCATCTGCTCAGCCCTTACCTGGTAAACAAACAGCAGGAGATTACCCAATGGAACACCCAGCGAGATAATCAAAATACGTCGTTACTCAATCATCGTGCATTGACCAATATCGGCACCTTTCGTATTTGGCTGGAAAACTGGTTGAAGACGCACCCACAGATTCGTCAAGATATGACACTGATGGTGCGGCAGCTAGCGCCTACCGAGAACGGTCAACCTATTGAGATTTATGCTTTCACTAACACAGTTGTCTGGGCAGAGTATGAAGCAATCCAAAGTGATATTTTCGACTATATCTATGCGGCACTGCCTGCCTTTGGATTACGCGTCCATCAAACTCCAACCGGCACAGATATTCGGGCATTAATGCCAAGCCAGACTGCTCAGCAGAATAATCCTTAAAGCGAGGGGGCCAATTGGCCCCCTGTCGTTATGCCTGCTCTTTAACACGCATTAGCAGCAGTAGCGAGATAATCATAAGCACGGTAGCTAGAACATAAATCGCCTGATGACCCAGCAAATCACTCAATAGCCCTTGGCAGAGCCCGGCGAAAATCATCCCCGTCGAAACAGAATTAGTAAATAAGGTCGTCGCGGCGCCCGCTTTCCCTGGCATCAAATCTTGGAACCACAGCATCACCAATCCCGCCACAATCCCAATAAAGACGGCATTCAGCAATTGGATGACTAATAATCCTGTTTGTTGGTCAAATATCAGCATAGCGGGATAGAACATTAGGCCGCACACCGCCGCAACGATCACTAAGGGCCTTTTACCCATCCGTTTAGCCAAATAGCCAGCCAGTAGCATCACCGGGATCTCTAACCCTGCAGCGGTCCCCATCAACACCCCAGCAAAACTTTCAGGCATCCCTAAGCTCTTGCTGATATAGAGTGGCATATCGATGATATACATCAGATTACAGATCCACATCAACACCGAGGCAGCAAACAGAAATCGGACATCCGTGCGTTTCCAGCCACTGGCTGCACTTTTCGCTAAATCTTCTGCCGGATAGAGCCGGGGCACACTAGGAAGGGTCGTTTTGATCAAAATCAGTGACAACAGAAACAACGCCGCGGCGACAAGATAGAGGGTAATAAAGCCGTAGTTTAGAGCCAGCGCGAAGGAAATCGGCGGACCAATCACCCAAGCTAAGGACATTTGCGCCCGCATCACCGAGCTAAACATGACCACTTCGCGACCAGTACGATCGGCATATTCCCGTGCTAAAGCAAAGAGTTGCGGCATAACGACACTGGTTAAGGCGGAGAGGATCAAACCTAAAGTGATCAGTACCACATACTGGCGCACGAAAGCGAACATCAGCGCATTAGCGATGGCCATCGCACAGCAAAACATCAATAAGCGTCGACGATCCCCTTTGCGGTCTGAGCGCTTGGCTAATATAAAGCTGATGATAATACCCGTCACGGCATTGATGGTGAAAAATAACCCCACCATAAAGGGTTTGGCCGCTAACTCCTGACTCAGATAAAGGCTAAGTGTTGGGGCCTGTAATGCTCCGGCGATGCTGACGAAAAATGTCACCAGCATAAACATCATAAAAACAGGATTTCCCCCTTTCGGGGCGGGTGGGGTAAAAGATTGCATAAGTGGCCTATATATTACATAGTTATATCCGAGGATAGGATATTGTTTATATTAGTAACTTGGAAACAATTAAAGGAAAAAAAGTCCTTACTGCAGTTTCACTACTTACTTGCTCAGCCATGGCTAATGTTCAAGCCTTTACTATGCGTCTTAACTGCAATAGTTATGGAACTGTCGCAATCAGTATGATGATGGATAAGCCTACTATTCAAATCGGTAAGGCTTTCTATGTTCCAAACTGCAAGACTCGAGCGGTATAAAGAATCGGCGAAGATACAACAGTGCTGATGGCATCCGAGGATGAAAGCCAGGATAGAGGCGAAGATAGGGTTATGATTGCTTAGACAAAGAAATCACTGGAAGCGACCCCCATCCACTTCGTCATTCCTCATGTTGGCGTTGGCATATACTCAATAAAAAGCTTTAGAAATAGGGATGTGTAATCAGACAAATGGATGAAAAAAGCGCTATGTGCGCCCTTTTGCTATTCAACTAACTTTACATCCAGTTTTCTATGCTTCTTCTGATCATTATAGAAATTTTCGTGCGGCCCAAAATTTAATAAATAAAGCTCAAGCTTTCCTTCATTAAAGCTATATCCAAGTAAGCACTGACGCCCTTTCAAGTCGAACTTATAGACTCTAAGGTAAGATAAATCGCCCTTCTTTTTCTCACCTACAGTTGGATTGTCTATAACAAAATCAATGGCATCTTCTACAACAGCGCACTCGTTATCAGGTAGTTTCGATAAAGCTTTTTCAAATCGACGGCTTTGAAATACCTCAAGTGCGTTTTGTTCTCCTGACATACCGCGTTCCTAAAGAATGTTCTAACTCTTGCTTAGCAAGTAAAGTTTCCATAACAAATTCATAGGTAAGATCGGGATTTTCCTCAAGGATTTTCCCGATGCTAGCCCAGTGTTCAATCTGCTTGGGAACGCTACGCTTAGCAACGCCAGCATGGATTTTGATTGATTCTACAAAGTCATCGTCTAAACGAATACTAGTAGCCATAGAGGACCTCTCGTGTTTCGAATACTGTACTAAATAAATTGAAATTATAATAACCACTGGTGATGCTAGGACATGAGGGTAGGGACAAAATATCGCCATAAGCGACAATTTGCAACAAATTAAGCACAACGTAGCAGATCTCTAACTTCCTATGATGCCTAAGTACTTAAAAATCGCTAACATTCTCGATACCTTAACGGTCGATAAAGGACGATTAGCGACTACATCCCCTAATATTTCGCCGAGCAGCTCAAGAATCGTTACGATAAACTCTCCTAAATCACTAAAGATTGAGGCACCGCCCTTCATTCGTCTGCCTTTGCTTCACCCGACTTGCAACCGTCTGAAGATGGCTCAAACATGCATAACATTGCTCTGCCACCTTTAGATCAGCAGACCCTGTTATGCCTCCTTCATTTAGCGCTTACTCTATCGCTACTGAAAGCGTGGTAGATAAACTAGAAGTGGCTTATAAGGCCTGTATTATGCATATCCGAACCGTCATGAATCACCTAGGCCAAGAAGCCGAGGCAGATGTACTGACATTATTTTATAAGTATCCAAGCGCTATCAGTAATGGCCACCAGCCAGAAAGCAGAGCGCTTTTAGCGTGGTGCCAGGGAATGATGGATAACGCCAAGAATGGTAACGAGGCTATAAACTACTTCAACCTCAAACTGCATTGGGTTGGCATCTTCGTAAAAGTAAAAAAATTACGTCGTAGGCAGGAAAAAGACTAACGCCCTACCTGCAGTAGAGCATGGTCAACATGAGGCGTTTCTCATAGCAGTTACAGAATGATCGAGGTATCGGCAAAACGCCTTTCGGTTTGCGACTGACGCCATTGGCGAGGACTGGTGCCGAACCAACGCTTAAAGGCTCTCGAAAAGGCACTTACCTCAGAATATCCCAGTAACAATGCCATATCCGTGACTGAAATATGCGGCTGTTGCAGAAAACTCATCGCCATCTCCCCCCGTACTTTGTCCACCAACCCTGTAAAACTAATGCCCTCCTGACGTAATCGGCGCTGCAACGACCAAGGCGTCATTGCAACCTGTTCGGCAACCTGTTCAAGATCCGGCTCACCTTGCCCTATCGCAAGCTGAACTTGAACTCGAATTTGATCGATTAAGGGTTGAGTAGAGACTTGGCCGTTAAGCTGGCGAATAGCATCTTGAGTTACCGTTAACAACATCGGATCGCTATCTGGCATGCTACGAAGGCCATCGCTTTTGGGGATCACCATGCAGTTAGTCGGTTGGTCAAACCAGATCGGGGCATCGAAGACTTTACAGTGTTCATGCCACGCCGCAGGGCGCGGGTGCTCGAAATGGATTTCTCTCGGCGCCCAGTGACTGCCTAGCGCATGACGGATCAAATTTAAAAACATACATAGCGTCAATTCAGCATCTTGGCGACGCTGAAGGATCGCACCATGACGGACTTGATAGTGCAATTGCCAGCAATCTCCCTTATCGACTAATTGAATTAAGGTATCGTGTTGATGATAGGGAAAAGCGCGAACGACGTTACGTAATGCCTCTTCTAAGGTAGCAGAGCAAATCCCGATATAACCTATTAAGCCCAAGGATTGTGGTTTAAATTGTTTACCATAATAGAGGCCAAAGTTATCGACGCCTGAATGTTTGGCCGCGACCTCCATGACCCGACAATAATTGACCAAGCTCAGGCTCATCGTTGGGTTTCCTAATAACTCAGGATCAATCCCACTCATGCCAAACACTCGATCAATATCCGCACCCTGATGCGTGATAAATTGGCTCAGTCCACTGGCGGCGGCCGCTAACACGCCATGGTGAGCCGCTTGTTGAGAGGTGGTGAATAAGGATTGCATGGTGATGACCTCATGGATAATCGCAACGATACAATTAACATTGCAAACTTCATACCAATAGGAAGAATTGCGATATTACAAAGCGTTATCATCACCATGAACAGAAAATTACTTTTTCTGCGACCTAATAGTGCATCGCCTGACCGATCGGCAGCTGCTTCCCCTCCAAATAGGTGCGACATAATCCTAGCGTCTGTGCCGACCAACCTTGTGCCACACTTTTCGCCATCTCGGTCTCGCAATGCGAGCCTAACCATGCGGTTAATTGAATACGCCGTTGAATTAATAGGGCAGGTAATATCGCGAAGTCATCGTCGCTAAAATGATGGATACGCTGGTACCCCTCGATCCAGCGATCGACCCACAACGGTGCAGAAGGATGATGCTCGACGAAACTGATCGCCGCCGCCAGATCATGTAAATACCAGCCAAACCCACAATCATCGAAATCGATTACCCGCGTTTCGCCACGGTCTAATAATAAATTGGTGAGGCGTAAATCGGCGTGGATTAACCCAAACCGATCGCTATATTGGCCATAGCGTGTCAATTTCGTATCCACATCGGCAATCACTGTTTCAATAAGATTATGATCGCGAGTTGATAGATCACTAATATCACGCCAATCTCCCCAATGGCTGCTGCTCCCTACCATTGAATCATGGTCCCAACGCAGACGCTGGAAATCATCTGGGCGCTGCCACTGGCGGCTGTGTTGATGTAATCGCGCCGTGATCTCCCCCAACTGTTTGAACGCATCGGGAGACACTTCACTCGTCGGCATCTCGCCCTCAATCCAGTGAAAGAGCACTGCATGCCTCTGTTCATCGGGCGATAAGACATAAGTTTGAATACGTTCACCCTGACCATCTCGTAGTGCTTCGGGAACTTGTATCCCTTCCGTACGCAGGGCATCTAACCATAATAGCTCGCTTTCAATAGCCGCTTTCTGATGATAATTCCCCCGATGCAAACGGAGTGCATAACGTTTTCCTTGAGCCATCACCGAAAATGTTGCGTTTTCTGAACGGCATAACAATTTGATTTCCGCCTTCTGTAGCTGCGGATAGGCTTGCACCACATGGTTTGCAATATGCAGTAATACCGCTTGGTCGAGGGCATCGTATTGTTTCACACTCATCATCTTCTCCTACACAGCGTTAATACCTAATGTGAGAAGTAGCATCTACCAGAGTGACCTCAGTGAGCTTGACGATAAAACAGGGAAAGTTGACTGGAGAACACAGGCATGACTTTTTACGCAATGAGTTAACTTAAGATGACAACAAACTGTCTTTTCCGGTCAAGTTTCTCACCGTTAAGCACTGCATTATCTTTCGAAACGCAGTATCAACCTGTAAGAACGTCTCAATAATGCTAACGGGGTTAACTATGACAACATCATTAAAACCAACACTGGGGGCACTCCATTTATGGGGAATCGCTGTGGGTCTGGTGATCTCAGGTGAGTATTTCGGCTGGAGCTATGGTTGGGGAGTGGCAGGAACACTCGGCTTCCTCGTCACAACGCTGATTATCGCCGTAATGTATACCTGCTTCATCTTTAGTTTTACTGAACTCACTACCGCAATTCCACAAGCGGGTGGACCCTTTGCCTATAGCCGTGCTGCGTATGGTGACACGGGCGGGTTGATTGCTGGCCTCGCGACGCTAATCGAATTCGTTTTCGCACCACCGGCTATCGCCATGGCGATTGGTGCTTATCTCAATGTGCAATATCCTACACTCAACCCTAAATATGCCGCTTTAGGCGCTTATATCGTTTTTATGGGGCTCAATATTCTTGGGGTGAAATTAGCCGCGATGTTTGAACTGATCGTTACGCTACTGGCCGTGTTTGAGTTACTGGTTTTTATGGGCGTAGTTTCCCCAGGGTTTAGCATGAGTCATTTCGTGGCCCATGGCTGGTCAGGACAGGATCATTTCTCGATGGCTGCCCTGCCCGGCATCTTTGCGGCGATCCCTTTCGCGATCTGGTTTTTCTTGGCAATTGAGGGCGCTGCGATGGCCGCCGAAGAGGCCAAAAATCCTAAGAAGACCATCCCTATTGCCTACGTGACCGGTATTTTAACCCTAGTATTCTTAGCCATCAGTGTCATGTTGTTTGCAGGTGGCGCAGGCGACTGGCGTGCCCTATCCGGGATTAATGATCCGCTTCCTCAGGCAATGAAAATGATCGTCGGCGAACATTCTCAATGGATGCATATGCTGGTTTGGATTGGACTATTCGGCCTAATCGCCAGCTTTCACGGCATTATTCTTGGCTACTCCCGACAATTCTTTGCCCTATCTCGTGGTGGCTATTTGCCTGCCTCACTGTGTAAGCTCAGCCGTTTTCAGACCCCACATCGCGCCATCATTGCGGGAGGAATCATCGGCATGATAGTGGTTTGTAATGATGGCATGATGCTACAAGGTATGAGTTTAACGGCTGCGATGATCACTATGGCCGTATTCGGTGCCAACGTTATGTACATCATGAGTATGTTAAGTCTGTTCCGCTTACGTAAAACAGCGCCAACACTCGAACGTAGCTACCGTGCCCCTGGGTATCCCGTAATCCCCGGTATTGCATTAGTCCTCTCGATGATCTGCTTTGTCACCATGCTCTGGTTTAACCCCGTCATTGGTGGTCTATTTATCGGATTAATGATCCTCGGTTACCTCTATTTCCTCACCACTAAAGTGAGACGCCAATCGAGTCAGCAAATCAATCTTACCGTCGTAGAAAACAAATAATTCCTGATGAGATAGGGCAATGGCCCTATCCAAAACCTCTTACTGACGATAGCAGTACAAGGAGTAGATGATGACCACACGTTCCACGATTATGGATACCAACAGCTTTCGCGCTGAACATGCCGATGCATTAAGCCCTGAAATCCGTCAACTCACCGATAAACGCGATCGTATCCTTGGCGAATCTTACCGCCTGTTTTATCGTAATCCGGTTCATCTAGTAAAAGGTGAAGGACAATATTTATGGGATGCAGAAGGCCGAAAATATCTCGATGTCTATAATAATGTCGCCAGCATTGGGCACTGCCACCCCGCGGTGATCGAGGCGGTGAGTAAGCAAATGCAGCAGCTCAATACCCATACCCGTTACCTTCATGAGAATATCTTAAATTATACAGAATCGATCTTAGCAACCACCCCAACGGAAATCGATCGTGCGATGTATATGTGTACCGGATCAGAGGCGAATGATCTGGCTATTCGTGTCGCGAAATCCTTCAGTGGTGGAACAGGGATCATTGTAACTCAAGAGGCCTATCACGGTACCAGTGAGTTAACCTCAGGCGCCTCCCCCGCATTAGGAAGTGGCCAAGCGTTGGCAGCAACGACGCGCGTCGTCCCTGCCCCGGATTTTTATCGTTTAACACCCAGCGATCCAGGCCATTGGTTTGCCAATGAGATCCAAAAACAGATTGATGATATGAAACAAAACGGTATCAAGTTTGCAGGCTTTCTTGCCGATTCGATCTTCTCGTCAGATGGCGTGTTACCCAATCCTCCGGGCTTTCTTAAAGCGGCGATCGATGTCGTTCATAAGAACGGCGGTATTTTTATTGCGGACGAAGTCCAACCCGGATTTGCTCGCACAGGAGATACCTTCTGGGGCTTTGCGCGCCACGGCGTAGTGCCCGACATTATTACCACGGGTAAACCGATGGGGAATGGGATCCCGGTCTCGGCACTCTTTGCGAAAAGTGATGTGCTCGCCTCGTTCAGTGACCATATTCCTTACTTCAATACCTTTGGCGGTAACCCTGTTTCAATGGCGGCCGCACAAGCTGTATTAAAAGTCATTCAAGAAGAGAACTTGCAAGAGCATAGCCGCATGATGGGCGCTCGATTACTCGAAGAGCTTAGCCGCTTGCAACAAAAATATCGCTGTGTCGGCGATGTTCGAGGTGCAGGACTCTTTATTGGCTTTGAATTGGTGACTGATCCGGAGACTAAACAACCGAATAAGGCGTTAGCCCTAGACTTAATCGAGCGCCTGCGTGATCAAGGGATCCTCACGTCAGTCGCGGGTCCTTATGGCAACGTATTAAAACTGCGCCCGCCTCTGGCTTTCCAAGCCGCGGATATCGACTGGTTAGTGGGCGGTCTTGATCGCGCACTGGAACAACTCTGTCCTTAATCGCTCTCGTTCGCGCAGTCAGCCCTGGCTGCGCGTCCTTTCATGATCTTTGCTTTCCTCTTACTCAATAATTGCCTAGAATGCTCAGACTCAACGGGGTGCAGTCACGCACTGCTGAGAAACACCCGTAGAACCTGATCCGGTTAATACCGGCGGAGGGATTTGAGCGCACCTTTCTCAGATCCTTTGCGCCAACGAGCAACATTTTCTAGGAGCGCAAAGTGTTTCCAACTAAAAAGTTTGTTACAGGGTTATTATTGGCCCTCACCGCACTGCCCGCCTTGGCGGCTAAGCCAGTATTAACGGTCTATACCTACGACTCTTTCGCGTCAAAATGGGGACCAGGCCCGGCAATTAAAACCGCTTTCGAAAAACAATGCGGCTGTACATTACACTATGTCACCTTAGAAGATGGTATTTCACTGCTTAATCGCCTGCGAATGGAAGGCGCGCGCAGTAAAGCGGATGTCGTGCTGGGACTGGATAATAATCTATTAGAAAGCGCCACAAAAACCGGCCTCTTTGCCCCTGCTAATATTGATACGCAAAAGCTTAAGGTGCCCAATGGCTGGAGCGATAAGACTTTTATTCCTTATGATTACGGCTACTTTGCTTTCGTTTATAATAAAAAACGTTTAGCTCACCCGCCGAAAAGTCTACATGAGTTAGTCGAAAGCCCTGAAAAATGGCGTGTCATCTATGAAGATCCCCGTACCAGCACTCCAGGACTGGGGCTTTTATTGTGGATGAACCATGTATTTGGCGATAAAACCGCCCAAGCATGGCAGCAGTTGGCGAAAAAGACCGTCACCATCCCTCGCGGATGGAGTGAAGCTTATGGACTATTTTTAAAAGGTGAAGCTGACCTGGTGCTAAGCTACACCACTTCACCGGCTTATCATATTATGGAAGAGCATAATAATGACTATGCCGCTGCGAACTTCTCAGAAGGTCATTATTTACAAGTTGAAGTGGCCGGGCAGCTCGCAAAAAGCCCACAGCCGGCGCTCGCTCATCAATTTATGCAGTTTATACTGTCTGATGATTTCCAAAAAACCTTGACGACGGGCAACTGGATGTATCCGGCTACGCATCAACCGCTCCCCACCGCCATCGAGCAACTTCCGGTGCCTCAGAAAGCCTTACAATACAGTGCGTCACAAGTAGCGGCTTCTCGAGCATCCTGGGTCGAAGCATGGCAGATGGCTGTTTCGCGTTAATGAATCGTTGGCGTCTTCCCGGCAGCTTTGCGGCCTTTCTTATCCTTTTCTGTCTTATCGCAGCGCTTAGCGCGCTGCTGTTCGCCGCCCCCTTGCCTTCATTAGGGGGACTACTGGACGATGCCTACCTTCTTCATTTGATCGCGTTTTCGTTCAAACAAGCCTCACTCTCGGCCCTTATCGCCGTCGGTTTGGCGATCCCTATTGCTCGGGCCTTACAGCGTCGGCACTTTCCCGGTAAAATTTTATTGCTACGCCTTGCCAGTATGACTTTAATACTGCCAGTACTGGTGGCGGTATTCGGCTTAATGACCATTTACGGTCGTGAAGGCTGGCTGGCCATGCTGTGCCATCGGCTCGGTATCGATTATACCTTTAGCCCCTATGGGCTAAGCGGGATTCTACTGGCCCACGTCTTTTTTAATTTACCACTCGCCACGCGCCTATTGTTACAAGCCTTACAACAGATACCTACTGAGCAGCGACAACTGGCCGATCAATTAGCGATTCAGGGATGGAATCTGTTTAAATTTCTAGAATGGCCTTGGTTAAAACGGCAACTATTCCCCGCCTTCGTACTGATTTTTATGCTCTGTTTTACTAGCTTTGCCATCGTCTTAACTTTAGGCGGTGGTCCCCAAGCCACCACCTTGGAGCTCGCAATCTACCAAGCTCTAAATTTTGATTACGACCCGGGTCGCGCCGCGCTACTCGCCATCATCCAACTGTGTTGCTGCGGTGGCCTATTAGTTTGTAGCCATTGGTTAACCCCGATCCGCACTCATGAGGTGAGTTTACGCCAGACTTGGCAACCTAAAGTAGAGGGTGTAGGCGCCCTGATTATCGATGCGCTAGCGTTAGGGGCACTTATCCTATTACTGATCCCGCCACTTATCGCGGTCATCACTGCCGGTATCGGTCCGCAGACGCTTGCAGCCTTAACTGATCCAGCACTCTGGCAAGCAGTCGAGCTTTCACTCAACATTGCTGTCGTCGCGGGTGTATTCAGTGTCAGTATCATCCTAATGATATTATGGACGTCTCGGGAATACCGTCGACGACAGCAGTATGGCTGGGCCAGTTGCCTTGAAGGCAGTGCAATGCTGATTTTAGGTGTTCCTAGTATTGTTCTGGCTACAGGAGCTTTTCTAATCCTGAATCAAACCGTTGGACTCAATTATTCACCAGCCTATTTGGTCATTATCGTCAATACCTTGATGGCGTTACCTTATGCCAGTAAGTTACTCGAAAGCCCCATGCGAGATTTAGCAAATCAATATAGTCGTCTCTGCCTCTCACTCAACTTAGGTGGCTGGCAGCGGTTACGTTTTATTGAATTACCTCTATTAAGACAGCCGATGTTACAGGCCTTTGCGTTTGCATCATTGATGTCGATGGGAGACTTCGGTGTGATAGCTCTGTTCGGTAGCCAAGATTTTCAAACGCTACCTTATTACCTCTATCAGCAGATGGGCGCTTACCGGACGCAACAAGCGGCAGTGACTGCTCTACTATTACTGCTCTTGTGCTTCCTGATTTTTATTCTTATTGAAACCTTGGCGGACCGCAATGCTCACCGTAAATCAACTAAGTTGTGATTACCCACAACAGCCCCTGAGTTTTACCTTATCCGTTTCGGCAGGGGAACGGGTGGTGATATTAGGCCCTAGCGGCGCGGGCAAAAGTACACTGCTTAATTTAATCGCCGGTTTCATTCCCGCCAGCCAAGGAGAGGTATGGATAGCCAATCAGAATGCGACGACATTAGCCCCCGCCAAACGACCGCTATCGATGTTATTTCAGGAAAATAACCTTTTTACCCACCTGACCGTTAGGCAAAATCTCGCCCTCGGCTTATCCCCCACCATGCGTCTTTCTGCCGCTCAGCAGCAGAAACTCTTAGCATTAGCTGACCGTACCGGCCTGTTACCGCTGATGGATCGTTTGCCTACGCAGCTTTCCGGTGGCCAGCGACAACGCGTTGCGCTGACCCGCTGTTTACTCCGTGAGCAGCCTTTACTGTTACTGGATGAACCTTTTTCAGCCTTAGACCCAGCCCTTCGCCAGGAGATGTTGGTCCTCACACAGGCGCTATGCGAGGAGAATAAACTAACGCTTGTGATGGTCTCACACCAACTCGCGGACGCACGCTTTCTTGCCGATCGCTGCATTGTCATCGATCAAGGAGAGGTGGCATGGAGTGGGACATGGCAACAGCTGGAAAAAGGCGACATTAAAGCCGCCAGAATGTTAGGGCTAACGCCAGTTAGTGACCAATAAACACTTTCCACAACAAATGACCAAACATTGGCATCATTGGATGTTGGAGTAATAGACAGAAAGCGATAACGGTAATAACCCCGGTAATCGGCGCAAGATAGCGAAGGCGAACGGGAGTTAACCATCCCTTACCGCTCTCTTCTTTAGCCGGACGTAACCAGCGCCACGCAAGCCAAACGCTTATCCAGATCAGCACTGCCATCCCTGCTAAATACCATTTGAATAAACTATCTTGCGCACCAGCAGGTACATCGATCGCTACGCCAGCAAGGATACCGGGCAGTAAGTAAATGGGCGGCCATAAGATGCACCCCACTAAATTGGGAGGTAAGAACTTTTTCGCGGGAAGCTCTAGCATACCGGCAATTAAGGGAATAAGCGGTCGGGTTGGCCCCACGAAGCGGCCTATTAATATGGTCGCCACACTATGATTATGTAATGCGTGTTCAGTCTTATTGAGCAAGGCTTGATGCTTCTGCAAGTACTTCCAGCGATGTAGGGGCCCTTGAAATTTCCAACCGATATAGAACGATAACCAGTCCCCAGCCAAGCATCCAATAAAGCCTGCCGCCCATGCAGGATAGAGACTGACATGCCCACTGCCGATGAGTGCGCCCAGAGAGGCCATCATCACGGTTCCAGGTAGTATTAAACCCACCAAGGCTAAGGATTCTAAAAAAGTGACAATCGCAACAATGCCTATCGCCCAACCGACCGATTGCTCTAATAAATGTTGGATCCAGGCTTCCATTAACTTTCCTCGTAATTCTCGAGCTCGGATTGTTGCGGTCTGTACCGATTACGTCAAGTAAAGTTACCGATAATCAAACACTCCGAAACAAAATCGCTGACGGCTTAGCAAGCCATTATCTACTTTTACACTTTACCGCGACTCAATAGCATTAATACACTCAGTCGATAGATGGTTTAGCCCCTCTTTTTCCAGCGTAAACGATTTGAATCGATTTTGCTTATCGAGCTTAACCAGATAAATGGAATCATAATCAAAAGGCGAAATAGACGGGATCTGCGCACTTTCTCCGCCTGTGCTTGCCACCAATTCCTTTACTGCATCAACTAAGTGATCGTGTTCCCAAGCAATGTAAACGACTTGATGATTATCGCTTGCCAATAAACGACTAACCAAGGCATGCGTGTCGCGAGCATGAAATTGTAAGCCGATACTCTTTGCTAACTGAATGGCGAGAGGCATCAGTGTCGCGACGGCACGAAGTGAACTACCCTCTCTCTCTTCGATAGGGGCCGAGGCGTACAGTTCGTCCGGTTTACCATAACGAGGGACTAATACTCCGGGTAAACGCAGTGCACGGTTCAATCCTTGGCACGAGAGTTGCCCACTAAAATTCATCTGTTTTTCTGCATGACGGAAGAAAACAAAGGTCCGCTCTGCTTGGCAGTTTGCGGCCACCCCTAATAGTAAAAGAAAAAAGACGCTACGCAAGATTCAATCCTCCAGCCAGAAATGATGTTGAATGACTATAACCGATTGCTATGTCATGACAGCCACCGCTTACCGAGATGTTTAGTGTTGATTGAGGAAGTGACATCAATATCGACTCTGTTTTACGAGGGGATAGAGTCCCCCCACGAAAAGCCCTGTTGTCCTTTTCCAGCTAGCTTATACTGTCTAATAAATGCTTAAACATGAGGAAATGATATGGAGACCGTATCGGCCGGTTTTATCTTAACCCGCCATTGGCGCGATACCCCCCGCGGTGTTGAAGTCTCCTTTTGGCTGGCTACTGATCAAGGACCGCGCTTTGTCTCTGTTCCCTTGCAGCGAGCGACCGCTTTTTTCCCAACGGAATATCGTCATCAAGGTGAAGCCTTACTGACAGCTCACCAAGGCGTTACCCTGCATGACTCAGCGTTAAAAGATTTCTCACACAGAGCACAAACAACGCTTTACCTCACCCAACAGCGGTCGCTCAAAGCCATTAGCCAACAATTTCTTGAAGCTAACATTCCGCTCTACGAAGCTGATATTCGCCCCACGGACCGCTATATGATGGAGCGTTTTATTACCGCGCCCGTCTGGATAAGTCATAGTGAAACAACCGAGCCGACCCGGTTAAAACCTCATCCTGATTACCGTCCAACGTTAAAATGGGTCTCACTGGATATCGAGACGAATGAGCGCGGAGAGCTTTATTGTATTGGCTTGGAAGGCTGCGGGCAGCGGCAGGTTTATATGCTTGGCCCCCCTACTCCGAGCGAAGAGCAGCCCGATTTTACACTGAGCTACGTCTCGCATCCGCGGGAGTTAATCCATGCCCTTAATCAGTGGATGGCCCTGCATGATCCAGATGTGTTAATTGGCTGGAATGTTATTCAATTCGATCTGCGCATCTTGCATCGTGAGGCCGAACGTTTTGGGCTACCCCTAAAGTTAGGTCGTGGTGGAGGTCTTTTGGGTTGGCAAGAGCATGGTTTTAAACCTGGAGTATTCAGCGCACAGGCCGCCGGACGTTGGATAATCGATGGTATTGATGCTTTAAAATCCGCATTTTGGGATTTTCCCTCTTTTAGTCTTGAGAACGTTTCTCAGCACTTACTGGGGGAAGGTAAAGATAGCGCGACACCACACGACAGGATGGCTGAGATTAATCAGCGCTTTCGCCAAGATAAAGTGGCACTGGCCCGCTATAACCTGAAAGATTGTGAGTTAGTGACGCGTATTTTTAAAAAAACAGAACTCATGGCTTTCCTACTGGAACGCGCCAGTATCAACGGGCTGCCTGCCGATCGCCATGGCGGCTCGATCGCCGCATTCACCCATCTTTACCTTCCACGTATGCACCGCTTAGGATTTGTGGCCCCTAACCTTGGGGATATTGCACCGCAACAGAGCCCAGGCGGATTTGTGATGGATTCACAGCCCGGTCTCTACCGTTCAGTGATCGTGCTGGATTATAAAAGTCTGTATCCCTCGATCATCCGAACTTTTCTAATCGACCCAGTAGGCTTAATCGTTGGCTTGGCCGATCCTAACCATGCCGTGCCGGGTTACCTCTCCGCGCAATTTTCACGAACCGTGCATTGCTTACCGACAATCGTCGAACAGATCTGGCAGGGGCGTGAAAAAGCAAAGCGCGAGAAAAATGCTCCACTTTCCCAGGCATTGAAGATCATTATGAACGCCTTTTACGGTGTACTAGGAACGCCCTCTTGTCGATTTTTTGATCCGCGTCTTGCTTCGTCAATTACTTTGCGGGGCCACAATATCATGCAACAAACTCGACAACTGATTGAACAACAAGGCTACACCGTTATTTACGGGGATACAGATTCCACCTTTATCTCACTCGGTGAACAATGCGACTCTCAGCAAGCGGACGCGATTGGTCAGCGGCTTGTCACCCTAATCAATCAATGGTGGCAACAAAGGCTGCAGCAACAACTCGGGTTAGAGAGTGCCTTAGAAATCGAGTACGAACGCCATTTCAGTCGTTTCTTGATGCCTACCATCCGCGGTGCTGAACAAGGGAGCAAGAAACGCTATGCCGGTTTAGTGGCCGAACACGGCGAAGAACGATTGGTTTTTAAAGGCTTAGAGACCGTACGAACCGATTGGACGCCACTTGCACAACAATTTCAACAAACACTTTATGGCCTTATTTTTCGTGATCAACCTTGGGAGGAGTACGTGCAACACACTGTACAACAATTGTTGGCGGGTGAGTTAGACGATCAGCTGGTCTATAAAAAGCGCTTACGTCGCCCACTTGCCGATTACGAAAAAAATATTCCCCCTCACGTGCGCGCCGCCCGCCTTGCTGAACAAGCCGCCCTCGCACAAGGACAAAAATCGACCTTCCGACGGGGGAGCTCTATTCGCTATGTTATCACCCTCGCAGGCCCTGAGCCCCTCACTGCCATGACTGCGCCGCTCGACTATACTCATTATTTAACTAAGCAATTACAGCCTGTCGCTGAAGGGATTCTCGGTTTTGTCGGCGGCAATTTTGAAAATGTCATGACCGGTCAACTTGGGCTATTTTGATAGGTGACGAATCCCTCGCCTTCCAGTACCATAGCGCCCTTCAAAATAACCCGGCCTTTTACCACCACCAGGGTGGAAAACAGGGTTCGGCCGGTTATCCGTGATTGAATACATCCCTATAATTAAGAGAATCGAGCAAAATTTATGCCTTTTACACTTGGTCAGCGCTGGATTAGTGATACAGAAAGTGAACTTGGATTAGGAACCGTCGTGGCAATCGATGCGCGTATGGTGACCGTACTCTTCCCAGCCACCGGCGAAAACCGACTATATGCCCGTAATGATTCTCCCATCACTCGCGTAATATTCAACCCAGGCGATACGATCACCAGTCACGAGGGTTGGCAGTTGGTGGTTGACGAAGTACGCGATGAAAATGGCCTGATGGCCTACATTGGCACGCGCAGCGACACACAGGAAACCGATGTGGTGTTACGTGAAGTCATGTTAGACAGTAAATTGAGCTTCAGTAAGCCTCAAGACCGCTTGTTTGCCGGACAATTGGACCGAATGGATCGCTTCGCGCTGCGCTACCGTGCAAGAAAGTATCAAAGTGAGCAATACCGTTTAGCGACAAGTGGAATGCGTGGGATGCGCACTAACTTAATTCCCCACCAGCTTCATATTGCTCAAGACGTAGGCCGCCGTCATGCCCCGCGTGTATTGCTCGCTGACGAAGTCGGATTAGGTAAAACGATTGAAGCGGGTATGATCATCCAGCAGCAATTACTGGCTGGTCGTGCTGAACGTGTATTGATTATCGTGCCCGAGACTTTGCAACATCAGTGGCTGGTCGAGATGCTGCGCCGTTTTACGTTGCACTTTGCGTTATTCGACGATGAGCGTTATAACGAAGCGCGCTTTGACAACGCTAACCCTTTTTTCACCGAACAATTGGTGATCTGCTCACTGGATTTTGTGTGCAAAAATAAACAGCGTTTAGAGGATATGCTGGAAGCCGACTGGGACTTAATGGTCGTTGATGAAGCTCACCATTTGGCTTGGAGCGAGGGTAAGCCGGGTCGTGAATACCAAGTCATCGAAAAACTGGCTGACGTAGTGCCTGGTGTCTTGTTATTAACTGCTACCCCAGAACAGCTCGGCATGCAAAGTCACTTTGCTCGTCTACGCCTACTCGATGGCGATCGCTTCCATGATTTCGATGCCTTCGTCGAGGAACAGCGTCATTTCCAACCCGTTGCTGAAGCAGTTGCTAGCCTGTTAGCAGAAGAGCCATTAGCTGAACAACAAATCGCTGTCATTAATGAGTTGATTAAAGAGCAAGATATTCGACCACTGATCCTCCAAGCGAACAGTGACAGCGAAGAACGTCTTACCGCTCGCCAGCAGTTGGTTGAAATGTTAACTGACCGTCATGGCACCAGCCGAGTGCTTTTCCGTAATACCCGTCAAGGTGTTCAAGGCTTTCCTAAGCGTGCGTTACATGCCGTTCGTCTACCGCTACCCAGCCAATATCAAACCGCTATAAAAGTGTCTGGTATTATGTCGGCACGTAAGAGTAAAGATGAACGAGCGCGTGACTTACTCTACCCTGAGCAAATTTACCAAGAATTTGAAGGGGATAACGGAACTTGGTGGGCGTTTGATCCACGCGTTGAGTGGTTAATTAACTATTTACTGGAGCATCGTAAAGAGAAAGTACTCGTCATCTGCGCTAAAGCCGCGACCGCACTTCAGTTAGAGCAAGTACTTCGCGAGCGCGAGGGGATTCGTGCGGCCGTCTTCCATGAAGGGCTATCGATTATCGAGCGTGATAAAGCCGCAGCATTCTTTGCTTCGCAAGAAGAAGGTGCCCAAGTGCTCCTCTGCTCAGAGATTGGTTCAGAAGGTCGTAACTTCCAGTTCGCTAGCCGCATGGTGATGTTTGATCTGCCGTTCAACCCTGACCTCTTAGAACAGCGTATTGGTCGTCTGGATCGTATTGGACAACTTCATGATATCGAAATCATGGTGCCATGGCTGGAAAATACCGCACAAGCGGTACTACTACGCTGGTTCCACGAAGGGTTAGATGCGTTCGAAAGTACTTGTCCAACCGGTCGCACCATATACGATACTGTGCATCCACAATTACTCGAGTTCTTAGTCGCACCGGAAAAAGACGAAGGTTTAGAAGCATTTATTCAGCAGTGCCGCGCACAACATGACGACCTTAAATCACAGTTGGAGTCCGGTCGTGACCGCTTATTAGAACTGCATTCTCATGGCGGCGAGAAAGCGGAACGTCTTGCAGATGATATTGCCGCACAAGATAACGATACCGCGTTGGTTAACTTTGCCTTAAATCTGTTCGATATTGTTGGCATTAACCAAGAAGACCGTAGCGATAACTTAATCGTGCTAACCCCTTCTGACCATATGTTAGTCCCTGATTTCCCTGGGTTACCGGAAGATGGATGCACTATTACCTTCAACCGTAACCAAGCGTTATCCCGTGAAGACACTCAGTTCATCACTTGGGAACATCCGCTTATTCGTAACGGTCTGGATCTCATCCTATCGGGTGATACCGGGAGCTGCGCGCTCTCCTTATTGAAAAATAAAGCCTTACCGGTCGGTACCCTATTACTGGAATTGATCTACGTGGTGGAAGCACAAGCGCCGAAACAGCTCCAGTTAACTCGCTTCCTGCCGCCTACGCCATTACGCCTTTTGGTCGATACCAAAGGCAACAACTTAGCGGATAAGGTCGAGTTCGAAAGCTTTAACCGCCAATTGAATGCGGTTAATCGTCACACTGGCAGCAAGCTGGTCAATGCGGTGCAGCAAGAAGTGCACCAAATTCTGACCACCGGTGAGCAATTGGTCAGTGCTAATGCTCAGGCAGTTATTGCCGAGGCTCAGCAATCGGCAGAAAAGCAGCTCACGGCAGAGTTGGAACGTTTAGAAGCATTGAAAAAGGTTAATCCGAATATTCGTGAAGATGAAATTGATGCGCTACGCGATAATCGTCAAGAAGTTCTCGAAAGCTTATCGCAAGCAAACTGGCGTCTCGACGCATTGCGCTTGATCGTCGTAACGCATCAGTAACCGTTTTGAGGGGGGAAACCCCCTCTAGGATAGAAAATGGAAGCTTATCACCCCCCTCTCGAGCCTTGGCTGCATATCCTTTATCAGGATGAGCACATTATTGTGGTCAATAAACCCAGCGGATTATTGTCTGTCCCTGGACGTTTGCCTGAACATAGCGACAGCATCATGACACGTATCCAGCGTGATTTTCCTGGAGCAGAATCTGTCCATCGGC
This sequence comes from Tatumella ptyseos, assembly GCF_030552895.1. NCBI lineage: Bacteria > Pseudomonadati > Pseudomonadota > Gammaproteobacteria > Enterobacterales > Erwiniaceae > Tatumella > Tatumella ptyseos. Next base: position 2,517,048 of record NZ_CP130649.1, read on the forward strand.
TCGACATGGCCACTAGCGGTGTAATGGTAGTTGCCTTGACCAAAGCCGCTGAGCGCGAATTAAAACGTCAATTTCGAGAGAGAGAGCCGTCAAAAACCTATATCGCTCAGGTTTGGGGACAATTGTTGCCGGATGAAGGATTGGTCGATTTACCGCTAATTTGCGACTGGCCTAACCGGCCTAAACAGAAAGTCTGTTTCGAAACCGGTAAAGCGGCGCAAACAGTGTGGGAAGTCCTAGAACGAGACGCGGTAAGCTGCCGTGTACAACTCAAGCCGATTACGGGCCGGTCACATCAGCTACGCGTACACATGTTAGCGATGGGGCACCCTATTTTGGGCGATAACTTTTATGCTTCACCGGAAGCAAAAGCGTTAGCACCGCGCTTGCTACTCCATGCAGAACGCCTAACCATTACCCATCCAGTGTTTGGTAACAGCATGACCTTTAAACAACCAGCAGAGTTCTAGCCTCTGCCGGTTAGTAATACTCCGCAATTAGAAACCTTTTTGGGTACGGATCAGTTCATACGCCGATTGAATTTTCTGGGCTTTCTCTTTAGCAAGCGTCATCATCTCAGGGGGCAACCCCTTTGCGACTAACTTATCTGGATGATGCTCACTCATCAATTTGCGATAAGCGCGCTTAATGGTTAACGCATCATCGTCTGGAGAGACCCCCAATACCGAGCAAGCATCCTGTAGGGTTGGACCTTGAGGCGCTTGACGAAAGCCCCCTTGATGTTGTGAGTAGCCTTGCTGTCCAAAATGGCTCCCTCCGGTCATCATACGAATAAAGAGTTCAAACTGCTGGCGAGAAATTCCTAACTCTTCCGCAATAATATATAAAACTTGCTGCTCATTCGGATGAAGTTCGCCATCAGCCAGTGCAGCTTGGATTTGAATTTCCAGAAAAATCTTAATTAAATCAACTCGCCCGATACAAGCTTGTCTAAATTCACGTAATTTCTGACGTAATGGAAATTCTGTCTCTTTACCTTCCCGAAACGCTTGCTGCGCGAGTTGACGTGATGTGCCCTGTAGCTGCATACGATCCATTATGGTCGAAGCCAGCTGAATATCTGCCTCAGTCACGCGCCCTTTGGATTTGGTCAAATGCCCCATTACTTGGAAAGTAGTGATAAAAAACAAGTTCTGCCGTGAGTGAGCTGAACCTTTAAAATTACCCACGAAGTTGGACATAAGCGTATCGACGAGATGCCCGAGGAGTACGCCGCCGACGATGCCCCAAAACCCTACCCCTGAAAAGAGTCCCAATAAAAAACCAATAACTTTGCCTCGGTAGCGCATAAACTCCTCAATTCGTCATGCTAATGTTTTCATTTTCGATTATCATACCCGTCATTCACTAAACCGCCTATCGCTAAACCAGCTTAATCACGATTATCGCTGGCGCTGATACTTTCGGTACGTTACTCTTTATCGGACTGCTGGCCCCTTGCCAGAACTAACGGAATCTTAGATACCGCGTATGAATAAAAGACTACCTACATTGCTGGCCACTATGATTGGATCAGCCCTATACAGCCAGTATTCACTTGCTGACGATCTGATGTCGCAATGTATGCTGGGCGTGCCTTCTTATAATCGTCCGCTGGTGAAAAGTGACCCAAATACGCAGCCCGTCACTATCCATTCAGATAGTGTAAAAGGTAATTATCCTGACGATGCAATTTTTGACGGCAACGTAGATATTAATCAAGGGAATGGCAGACTTCGTGCTGACCAAGTGCAACTTCATCAACGTCAACAAGCTGGACAAAATACCCCCACACGTACGGTTGATGCATTAGGCAATGTTCATTACGACGATAACCAAGTTATTTTGAAAGGCCCTAAAGCTTGGTCCAATCTGAATACTAAAGATACTAATGTTTGGAACGGCAACTACCAGATGGTTGATCGTCAAGGACGTGGTACCGCTGAGCAAATGAAGCAACGCGATAATAATCGCTATACCATTTTGGAAAATGGTAGCTTTACGACTTGTTTACCGAACTCCAATAGCTGGAGTGTGGTGGGTTCAGAAATTATTGAAGACCGCCAAGAAGAAGTAGCAGAGATTTGGAACGCGAGATTTAAAATTGGCTCAGTACCAGTATTTTATAGCCCTTATTTGCAGATGCCAATTGGTGATCGCCGCCGCTCAGGTTTCCTAATCCCTAATGCGAAATATGGTAGTAAAGATGGCTTCGAATTTATGCTGCCATACTACTGGAATATTGCCCCACAAATGGATGCAACTATTACTCCGCATTATATTAGTAAACGTGGTATGCAGTTACAGAACGAATTCCGTTATCTCTCGGTATTAGGTGCCGGGTTGATGGAATTCGACTACTTAGGTTCGGATAATCAGTACGATAGGCAGAAAGATGCTCGCGGTATCGCTGACAGTGATAACTCTAAGCGTTGGTTATTTTACTGGAATCATAGCGGTGTCTATGATCAACACTGGCGCTTAAATGCTAACTACACCAAAGTCAGTGACCGCTACTATTTTAACGATCTGGACTCGAAATATTACAGCTCTACTGATGGCTATGCCGATCAGAAATTTAGTTTCGGCTACGCGGATAAAAATTGGGATGCCACCCTGTCAACACGGGATTTCCAAACTTTCAATAAACTGAATACCAGCATTTACCGCACAGTACCGCAATTAGATGTTAATCTTTATCAAAATGATATCGGACCTTTCGACACTCACGTTTATGGTCAGTTTGCGCGCTTTACTAATACCAATTCGCGCTTACCCCGTGCTACGCGACTACACATTGAACCCACCATTGATTTACCGCTATCAAATGGCTGGGCAAGTTTAAATACCGAAGCAAAATTATTAGCGACCCATTACCAACAAGATCACTTGCAAAATGCAAGCGAACTTCCTAATGGTGGTGATTATAATCTCAAAAGCTCGGTAAACCGGACATTGCCGCAATTTAAGGTTGACGGTAAGTTAGTCTTTGACCGGGACATGGATTGGGCGCAGGGTTATACCCAAACCTTGGAACCTCGTGTTCAATACCTCTACACGCCCTATCGTAACCAAAATAATATCTATCCTTATGATTCAACCTTGTTACAAACCGATTATACCGGTTTGTTCCGAGACCAATCATATAGCGGACTTGATCGTATCGCTTCAACTAACCAAGTCGCTACTGGGGTAACTACCCGTATCTACGATGAAAATTTAGTTGAACGTTTTAATGCTTCCGTAGGTCAGATTTATGCGTTTACGCGATCACGTACGGGTGACCCGTCGGATGATAATGATACGGGAAGTATTATTTGGGCTGGTGACACCTACTGGCGCATGACTGACCAATGGGGTTTAAGAGGTGGATTGCAGTATGACACTCACTTAAATAACGTGGCGCAAGGTAATGCCGGTCTTGAGTACCGACAAGATAATGACCGTGTGATACAACTGAACTATCGCTATAGTAGCCCTGAATACATTGCTCGTGCGATGAATAACTCAATTTATACCACTAGCCCAATCTATAAGAATGGGATTTCGCAGGTTGGAGCAACCGCTAGCTGGCCAATTGCCGATGCATGGTCTGTTGTGGGAGCCTACTATTATGATACTCGTAATAGTAAGCCTGCTGAGCAATTGCTTGGCGTACAATACAGCTCTTGCTGCTATGCAATACGCTTGGGTTATGAGCGCAAGATCAATGGTTGGCAAAACAATACCAGTGAATACGATAATCAGGTTTCATTTAATATCGAGTTCAGAGGATTGGGGGCTAACTATGGCTTAGGTACCGCAGAGATGCGGACTCAGGGAATTATCCCTTATCAGCCAACGTTTTAATCTTTAGTCGATAACCGGTAATTTCCGCATAGCGGTCTTAACGATGGAAAATGTATGAAGAATTGGAAACTCCTGATGCTCGGCGCTTTAATGGCGAATGCAAGTCATGCTATTGCCGCGCCTCAAGTCATCGATAAAGTTGCAGCCGTTGTCAACAATGGTGTAGTACTAGAAAGCGATGTTGATAACATGATGTCTTCGGTGAAGAGCCAAGCTCGTCAAGCAGGCCAACAACTGCCAGACGATGCTACGCTACGCCACCAGATTTTAGAGCGTCAGATCATGGATAGCATTATCATGCAACAAGGTCAGCGCGCAGGCGTAACGATTAGCGATCAAGAAGTTGATGAAGCGATTCAGAACATCGCTGCGCAGAACCATATGACGCTCGACCAACTGCGTAGTCGACTGGCCTACGATGGGATGAACTACGCTACTTATCGCACGCAAATCCGCCATGAAATGACGATCGCTGCGGTCAGAAATAATGAAGTACGTAGTCGTATCACTATTCTGCCGCAAGAAGTCGATACGTTAGCGAAGCAAGTCGCCGCACAAAACGTGCCAGGCACCGAAATGAATCTGAGCATGATCTTGCTTCCTCTTCCTGAGAATCCAACCCAGCAGCAAGTTGATGATGAAGAAGATCTGGCTAAAAAATTGATTGGTGAGCTACGCGGTGGTGCTGACTTCGGTAAAATGGCCGTCACCTATTCTGCTTCGCCTGAAGCACTAAAAGGCGGGAATATGGGTTGGGGGAAAATTGAAGAGCTTCCTTCCTTGTTCAGCCAAGCCTTAAGTACTGCACAAAAAGGGGATATCGTCGGTCCAATCCGTTCAGGTGTCGGCTTCCATATCATCAGAGTGAATGATATGCGGGGCGAGAGCAAAAATGTATCGGTCACCGAAGTGCATGCTCGCCATATCTTAGTAAAAACGTCACCTATCATGAACGACGACCAAGCACGGGCTAAGATTGAACAGATTGCTGCTGATATCCGCAGTGGAAAGACTACCTTTGCGAATGCGGCGCGTCAAAACTCTGATGACCCAGGTTCAGCGAACCAAGGTGGTGATTTAGGTTGGGCGTCTCCAACGATTTATGATCCTGCTTTCCGTGACGCGTTGATGCACTTATCACCCAATAAGCTAAGCCAACCCGTACGTTCATCTTTCGGCTGGCACCTCATCGAACTGCTGGGGACTCGCCAAGTGGATAAGACTGATGAGGCAGAGAAAGATAGAGCTTATCGTATTCTCTTCAATCGTAAGTTTGCGGAAGAAGCCCAAAGCTGGATGCAAGAAGAACGCGCCTCCGCTTATGTTAAAATCTTAGACTCTAATGGCTAATACCCCGCGTATTGCTATCACTCCCGGCGAACCCGCCGGGATTGGCCCTGACCTGATTGTGCAAATGGCACAACAGTCTTGGCCTGTCGAACTCGTTGTCTGTGCTGACCACGCGTTACTCATGCAACGTGCTGAAATACTCGGCTTACCCCTCACTTTGCAACCTTATCAACCTCATGAGCCCGCACGGCCTCAAGCGGCTGGTAGCTTAACGCTTTGCGCGATTCCCTTACCTGCTGCGACACAGCCTGGGCAACTCAATGCGGTTAATAGTGAGTATGTTTTGAACTCACTCGCGCGTGCTTGTGACGGGAATCTACAGGGCGAATTCGATGCGTTGGTAACAGGGCCGGTACATAAAGGCGTAATCAACGATGCGGGGATACCTTTTACCGGTCACACTGAATTTTTCGCTGAACGGTCACTGACGCCACGAGTCGTGATGATGCTAGCAACAGAAGAACTGCGCGTTGCCCTCGCTACGACACACCTCCCATTGAAAGATGTCGCTGCTGCGATTACTCAGCAAAGCTTACGCGAGGTCATCACTATCTTGCACGCTGACTTGTGCCGTAAATTTGGCCTAGCTACTCCCCATATTCTAGTCAGTGGGCTAAACCCTCATGCCGGCGAAAATGGTCATATGGGACGAGAAGAGATTGAAGTGATTGAACCGGTATTAGCGGAATTACGTCAACAAGGCATGAAATTAAGCGGCCCCCTTCCAGCCGATACACTATTTCAACCGAAATATTTGCAACAGGCGGATGCGGTATTGGCTATGTATCATGATCAAGGCCTACCAGTCCTAAAGTATCAAGGATTTGGCCGCGCCGTGAATATCACTCTCGGTTTACCTTTTATCCGGACTTCAGTCGATCATGGCACCGCCCTCGACTTAGCCGGGACACATCAGGCGGATACTGGCAGCTTTATCACTGCACTTCGCCTTGCTATCACTATGATTAAGAGTAGTAATGAATAATCGCGTACATCAGGGGCACTTTGCCCGTAAACGTTTTGGACAAAACTTCCTCAATGACAGCTATGTTATTGAGAGTATTGTTGCCGCTATCCATCCGACTAAACAAGACGCCATGGTCGAGATTGGCCCTGGCTTAGGCGCCCTAACCGAGCCTGTCGGCGAGCGCCTTGATGCGCTCACTGTTGTTGAGCTAGACCGTGATCTTGCCGCCCGTCTACAAACACACCCTTTTTTAGGGCCAAAGCTAACCATCTTTCAACAAGATGCGATGACCTTTAACTTCGGTGAACTCGCCGAGCAAAAGGGACAACCTTTACGAGTATTCGGTAACTTACCCTATAACATCTCAACGCCTTTGATGTTCCATCTTTTCAGCTTTACTAAAGCAATTAAAGATATGCATTTTATGCTGCAAAAAGAGGTGGTTAACCGTTTAGTCGCTGGCCCTGATAGCAAAGCCTATGGCCGCTTAACCGTTATGGCACAATACTATTGCCAAGTCATTCCGGTACTTGAAGTGCCTCCTCATGCCTTTACGCCGCCCCCAAAAGTGGATTCTGCTGTCGTACGCTTAGTTCCTCATCAACAATCACCTTATCCTGAGGTTGATGTGCGTGTATTAGGACGTATTACCTTAGAAGCATTTGGAAAACGCCGTAAAACATTGCGCAATAGCCTAGGCCATCTATTCTCCACCGAGGTCCTCGATGAACTTGGTATTAGCGGCACACTTCGTGCAGAAAATGTCACCGTTGCACAATATTGTCAGCTAGCACAATGGTTAACTGCGCACCCTCCCCAGCAAACTCGCGAGGAATAATGTCGGAAACTACCGCCCTATCGATTAGCGTAACCACTCATTATCTTCCGGCGCACTCGGCGCCGGATGCCAATCAGTACCAATTCGCCTACACTATTACTATAGAGAACCACAGCGATCAGCCGATGCAGCTGCTTGAACGTTATTGGCTAATTACTGACGGTAATAATAAAACCACTGAGGTGGAAGGCGAAGGCGTCATAGGTAAGCAGCCAAGGTTACAGGTAGGCGAGCGATTCCAATATACTAGCGGCGCAATGCTTGAAACCCCAGTGGGTACGATGCAAGGCCATTACCTGATGCGTAATGAGGATGGTAGTGAGTTCAACGCCCCCATCCCATTATTTCTCTTAGCCGTCGAGGGCGTCCTGCACTAAGCATCATATTTCTCAAAGGGTGATTATGAGTACCTATTTAATCGGTGATATACACGGCTGCTACCAAGAATTCTGCCAATTATTGGAGCAAGTTGCTTTTGATCCGGCTCAGGATGAACTCTGGCTGACGGGTGACTTAGTTGCTCGTGGCCCAGATTCGTTGAAGGTTCTACGAAAGGTTAAATCTCTCGGTGATTCAGTACGGCTGGTACTGGGTAATCACGACCTTCATCTACTGGCAGTCTATGCTGGTGTGAGCAAAAATAAGTCTAAAGATCGCCTACAACCCCTCCTTGAAGCTAAGGATTGCGACGAGTTAATTAACTGGTTGCGCCGCCAGCCATTACTGCAAATCGATCACAAAAAGCAGCTGATCATGGCACATGCGGGAATTACGCCGCAGTGGGATTTAGACACCGCTCAGCGTTGTGCAGCGGATATTGAGGCAGTGTTAGCGAGTGATAGTTACCCACTCTTACTGGATGCCATGTATGGAGACATGCCGAATAATTGGTCTGAAAACCTCAGCGGCTTGGCACGTTTGCGTTTTAGTACTAACGCCTTAACGCGGATGCGCTACTGTTTTCCTGGCGGTCAGTTGGATATGATCTGTAAAGAGAAACCTGAAGAGGCGACCCCCCCATTAAGACCTTGGTTCGATATTCCGCGGCAATTATCCGAGGACTTTACCATTGTATTTGGGCATTGGGCGTCACTTGAAGGGAAAGGCACTCCGAGTAATGTTATTGGTCTCGATACCGGCTGTTGCTGGGGAGGCGCATTAACGATGCTACGCTGGGAGGATGGCCGCTATTTTCATCAGCCTTCTGCACAGCAGAAAGCCGATGAATAAACCTGTCAGCGGTTAAGCACGACGTTCTAAAATTTCAAAACAGAGGCCATAGTGATTGGCCTCGTCTGCATCCCGAAATTCGCTGAAAACCGACTCCCACTGGTCAGGATCATACTCAGGGAATTGAGTATCCCCTTCAATCTCAGCGTCCACATGGGTCAAGTACAGTTTTTGTGCCTGAGGCAATAGCTGCTGATAGAGATTCCCCCCACCAATAACCATAATTTCTTCTGCCTCCGCGGCACTCGCAATTGCCTCTTCGATAGAGGTTACCCAAAAAATATTTTCTTGGGCAGGTTGCGCCTGACGACTGATTACAATGTTTTTTCGGCCCGGAAGCGGCCGACCAATCGACTCAAACGTTTTGCGCCCCATAATAATAGGCTTACCCAGAGTTTGCTGTTTAAACCAAGCGAAGTCGGCGGGAAGATGCCAAGGCATTTGATTTTCATTACCGATAATACGGTCAGTTGCCATCGCGGCAATAAGGCTTAACATAGTCGCACTCTCTGCATAAAAGACGCGCAATAATACGAGAAGGCGTGAAGATAGTCGAGAGGAAGTAATAGGAAAAATCAGGTAAAAAAACGGCCTCATTACGAGGCCGTTATCATAGGGCTTAAGCTTTTAGCTCAGCATGCATTTCTTGCACTGAGATAACACGCTCCGTAGGATCAGCATTCAGTGCCATCGCCGTAGCGAATCCACCATTCATCGTGGTGTCGTAGTGCACTTTGTACTGTAATGCGCTGCGGCGAATTAAGCGTGAATCTTCGATAGCCTGACGTCCGGCGGTAGTGTTAACGATATAAGCGTACTCACCATTTTTCAGACGGTCTTGGATATGCGGACGACCTTCATGTACCTTATTCACAAGGCGAGGGTTAATACCCGCTTCACCCAAGACAACTGCGGTACCGTGTGTCGCATCCAACTCAAAGCCGAATTTCACTAATTTTGCCGCTAAATCGACAACACGTTTTTTATCCCCTTCACGTACCGAAAGTAAGGCACGACCTTGCTTTTTCATGGTGGCTTGCGCACCCAGCATGGCTTTTGAGAAGGCTTCAGCAAAGGTACGTCCAACACCCATCACTTCCCCGGTAGAGCGCATTTCTGGCCCTAGAATTGGGTCAACGCCTTGGAATTTATTGAAGGGAAGTACCACTTCTTTTACCGAGTAATAAGGAGGAATAACCTCTTCAGTCACGCCTTGTTCTGCCAGGGTTTTCCCAGCCATCACACGCGCTGCAACTTTCGCTAGCGGTACGCCTGTCGCTTTCGAGACAAAAGGAACAGTACGTGCGGCGCGCGGGTTAACCTCAATGAGATAAACTTCGTTATTTTTAACCGCGAATTGAACATTCATCAAACCTCGAACATTAAGTTCGAAGGCCAGTTGTTCAACTTGCTTACGCATAACGTCTTGGATCTCTTTGCTAAGCGTATAAGCTGGCAAAGAACATGCTGAGTCACCGGAGTGAACCCCAGCTTGCTCGATGTGCTCCATAATACCGCCAATTAGCACGCGTTCGCCGTCACAAATCGCATCAACGTCGACTTCAACCGCATCATCCAAGAAGCGGTCAAGTAAAACAGGCGCATCGTTCGACACCGATACTGCCGTTTGGAAGTAGCGCTTGAGGTCTTGCTCGTCGTAAACAATTTCCATCGCACGACCACCGAGGACGTAAGAAGGACGAACCACTAGTGGATAGCCAAGACTCGCCGCGCGCTCAACAGCTTGCTCGAGTGCAGTCACTGTCGCATTTGCTGGTTGCTTTAACGCTAGACGGTCAACCGCTTGTTGGAAACGCTCACGGTCTTCCGCTCGGTCAATGGCGTCAGGACTAGTACCAATCACCGGCACACCAGCCGCTTCTAAAGCTCGTGCCAATTTGAGTGGCGTTTGCCCACCATACTGTACGATAACCCCTTTCGGTTTTTCGATGCGGACGATTTCTAATACGTCTTCGAAAGTTACCGGTTCAAAGTAGAGACGGTCAGACGTGTCGTAATCTGTGGACACCGTTTCAGGGTTACAGTTGACCATAATCGTTTGGTAGCCGTCTTCACGTAATGCTAGCGCCGCGTGTACACAGCAGTAGTCAAACTCGATCCCTTGACCGATACGGTTCGGGCCACCACCTAAAATCATGATCTTTTCACGATCGCTGTCTGGCTGTGCTTCACACTCTTCTTCATAAGTGGAATACATATACGCCGTATCTGTCGCAAACTCAGCCGCACAGGTATCGACACGCTTATAAACAGGATAGAGATTGTATTGTTGACGTAACTTACGAATTTCCGCTTCGGCGACACCGGTTAAGGTCGCTAAGCGTGCATCAGCAAATCCTTTACGCTTAAGTTGACGTAAGAAGTCAGCGGTAAGAATTTGAACGCCGCCACGAGTAACCTGTGCTTCAAGGCGTACCAGCTCTTCAATTTGTACCAAGAACCAACGGTCAATGTTGGTTAGGTTAAACACGCCTTCAACCGACATACCGTGACGGAACGCATCGGCAACGTACCAGATACGGTCTGCACCGGCATCTTTCAGTTCGCGGCGGATTTTGGTTAAGGCTTCAACGTCATCAGCATCCACTTTCGGGTCAAAGCCAGTCGCTCCAACTTCAAGTCCACGTAATGCCTTTTGCATGGATTCTTGTAGGGTACGGCCTATCGCCATCACTTCGCCAACAGATTTCATTTGCGTTGTCAGACGGTCATTCGTTCCTGCAAATTTCTCGAAGTTGAAGCGAGGAATTTTGGTAACAACGTAGTCGATAGAGGGTTCGAAAGATGCCGGAGTTTGTCCACCGGTAATATCATTCATTAACTCATCTAAGGTGTAGCCGACCGCCAGTTTGGCCGCAATTTTTGCAATCGGGAAGCCGGTTGCTTTAGAGGCCAACGCAGAGGAGCGCGACACGCGTGGGTTCATTTCAATGATGATCAAGCGACCATTTTCAGGATTAACTGAGAATTGAACGTTGGAGCCACCCGTTTCCACACCAATCTCACGTAATACCGCCATCGAGGCGTTACGCATGATTTGATACTCTTTGTCGGTTAGCGTCTGGGCTGGCGCAACAGTGATCGAGTCACCAGTATGGATCCCCATAGCGTCGAAGTTTTCAATCGAACAGACAATGATGCAGTTATCGTTTTTATCACGTACCACTTCCATTTCATATTCTTTCCAACCAATTAGCGATTCATCAATCAGTAATTCATTGGTCGGTGAAAGATCTAAGCCACGCTCACAGATCTCTTCAAACTCTTCACGGTTATAGGCAATCCCGCCTCCCGTACCGCCCATAGTGAATGAAGGACGGATGATACAAGGAAAGCCAACCTCTTCAGCGACCGCTAAGGCCTCTTCCATGGTGTGTGCGATTCCGGAACGTGCGGTGTCTAAACCGATTTTTTTCATCGCCTTATCAAAACGCTGGCGGTCCTCGGCTTTATCGATCGCGTCTGCCGTCGCCCCAATCATGGTGACGCCAAACTCTTCAAGGACACCTTGACGTTCAAGCTCTAATGCACAGTTCAGTGCCGTCTGACCGCCCATAGTCGGTAATACGGCATCCGGACGCTCTTTTTCAATAATTTTTCTCACGACTTGCCAGTTGATCGGCTCAATGTAAGTCGCATCGGCCATCTCTGGGTCAGTCATGATGGTCGCCGGGTTGGAGTTAACCAAAATAACCCGATAACCTTCTTCACGTAACGCTTTACAAGCTTGCGCACCCGAGTAGTCGAATTCACAGGCTTGACCGATAACAATCGGGCCAGCACCTAAGATCAGGATAGATTTGAGGTCAGTACGTTTTGGCATTGCTTCTCTCCTGATTACGCTTTAGCGCCGCGGTAAGCATTGATAAGTTCAATAAAGTGGTCGAATAACGGTGCTGCATCATGCGGGCCTGGGCTCGCTTCTGGGTGACCTTGGAAGCTGAAAGCTGGCTTATCAGTACGATGAATACCTTGCACGGTATGGTCGAACAGTGAACGGTGGGTCACTCGTAAGCACTCTGGCAGTTGCTGATCGTCCACCGCAAATCCGTGGTTTTGTGCAGTTATCATAACAACGTTATTGTCGAAGTCTTTTACTGGGTGGTTACCACCGTGGTGGCCCAACTTCATTTTTACCGTTTTCGCACCACTCGCTAATGCCAGCAGTTGATGCCCTAAGCAGATACCAAACACGGGAACGTCTGTATTAAGAAACGCTTGGATGGCGCTGATCGCATAGTCACAAGGCTCTGGATCCCCTGGGCCGTTAGACAGGAAAATCCCATCGGGATTTAGGGCCAGGACTTCTTCTGCTGAGGTCTGTGCCGGTACGACGGTCAGCTTACAGCCACGGTCCACTAGCATACGTAAGATATTATGTTTCGCTCCGAAATCGTAAGCGACAACATGCCAAGGCAGCTCGGACTCATCACGCGCATCTGGGAGCTCATTTTCCAGTGTCCAACTTCCCTGCTTCCACGAGTAGCGTTCAGAAGTGGTGACCTCTTTTGCTAAATCCATCCCCTTTAGACCTGGGAACGCTTTCGCTTTTTCTAGCGCCAGGGCAACATCTGGGTTATCCCCTGCAACGATGCAGCCATTTTGTGCACCTTTTTCGCGAAGAAGACGGGTCAGCTTACGGGTATCGATATCCGCAATCGCTACAATATTGTGTTGTGTTAAGTAGGACGATAAATCGCTGGTGCTGCGATAGTTACTGGCAATCAGAGGTAGGTCACGAATAACCAAACCTTGCGCATGAACGGAAGAAGCTTCTGCATCGGCTGGGTTAGTACCGACATTACCAATATGAGGATAAGTGAGAGTGACGATTTGGCGGGAGTAGGAAGGATCAGTAAGGATTTCTTGATAACCGGTCATTGATGTATTGAAAACGACCTCTCCGACTGCCGATCCCAATGCGCCGATCGCCCGGCCGTGAAACTCGGTTCCGTCTTCCAGAACCAAAATTGCTGACTTAGTCAAAACTTCCTCCAGGGAATAAATAGTCACTGTTCATGCATATTAATTCAATCAGTACGAGTAAATCAATGCAAAAATGCCTGCCTATCTGGATTTTGGCAAATTGGCGGCATTCTAATGATCCCTAGGGCTGATGTCTATACTGAAGAGTAATTAATTTATTTTTTTTACGCCTTTCATCGCAATTCACCGCCCTTCACGATAAAAAGAGATCTTATCTAGTCTAAAAAAACGTTTGCTGAGAAAGAATTAGACGAAAAAATACGGCAATCACCTTGAAAGGTTACAAAACAACCAGAAAGGTAGAAAAAGTGGACCATTTGGTAAAATAAAAAACAGGAAAAACAGATAAATAACCGACAAAATAAAATAAATTACGATCATTTTTTAAAATCGGCATTCTTTAAAAAAAACACCGATATATCAGAGAGATGAAATTAATTATTTTTAATTTATATTAGAATCCTAACACATCTTTCATTGAGTAAAGACGTGGTTTCTTACCACTTAACCATAATGAAGCTTTTACTGCCCCTTTTGCAAAGGTCATTCGACTGGAAGCCTTGTGGGTTATCTCTATTCGCTCACCGATATCCGCAAAAATAGCCGTGTGCTCGCCAACGATATCTCCTGCTCTAATCGTTGAAAAACCAATAGTACCTGCCTTTCTTTCGCCGGTAATTCCCTCTCTCGCATAAACGGCATGCTCATCCAGCGACCAATCCATCGCCGTCGCAATCGCTTCACCCATTGCCAACGCCGTACCGGAAGGAGCGTCGACTTTGTGGCGGTGATGTGCTTCGACGATTTCAATATCGGTGTAGTCTCCCATCACCTTAGCAGCCTGATCCAATAGGTTCAGCATAAGGTTGACGCCGACGCTGAAGTTAGCAGCGAAGACGACAGGGATTGCTTGACCCGCTTCAGCGATCTGTTGCTTACCTGCCTCATCAAATCCTGTGGTGCCAATAACGATTGATTTCTGATGCTGACGGCAAAGTTTTAAGAGATCGAGGGTCAGTTCCGGGCGAGTAAAATCGATCAAAACGTCAAAATCGTCGATGACCTGATGAATATCATCAGCGACTGCGATACCCAATGAGCCGACACCGACTAACTCGCCGGCATCACATCCTTTCAGTGATGAGCCTTGGCGCACAATTACTGCACCCAGTTGAACAGAATCATCGGCGTGAACCGCTTCGATTAATTGTTTCCCCATGCGGCCAGATGCGCCGATGATAGCAATACGTGTTGCAGCCATAACAAAAACCCTATCTCTATTATTTTCTCTCCTCAGCATAACGGGCCTACTAGGCTAACTCCAGCGTAAATTAGCCATGAAAGAGATATTTAGGCCAAAAAAAACCAGCTCTGAGGGAGCTGGTTTCGATCGCGAAGGACGCGCATTAAGTCACTTCTTTTACTGGAACTCGAAGCTCTTTAGGGACTTCAAAGAATATATTCTCTTCTCTTCCCGAAAGCTCGATTGCCGGTTCACCACCATGCTCCATCAGGCGTGTAATGACCTGTTGGACCAGAATATCAGGAGCAGATGCCCCCGCCGTGACGCCCACACAGCTAATGTTCTCTAACCACTGCGGATCAATATCATCGGCGCTATCGATAAGTCGAGCGAGTCTACCTGCGCGTTGTGCTAACTCAGCCAACCGGTTAGAGTTTGAAGAATTTTTAGAACCGACAACTAATACCACGTCAGCCTCATCTGCCAACTGCCGAACGGCCTCTTGGCGATTGGTCGTGGCATAACAGATATCATCTTTGCGTGGCCCAATAATCAGAGGGAAACGTTGACGTAGGGCGTCAATCACATCCGAGGTATCATCCACCGATAAGGTCGTTTGAGTCATAAAGCAGAGGTTAGCTTCATTTTTAACCGTCAGTTTCCAAACATCGTCAGGTGACTCTACCAAATACATTCCCCCTTCCGAGTTACTGTATTGTCCCATGGTGCCTTCCACCTCAGGATGCCCAGCGTGACCAATTAAAATCGCTTCGGTCCCTTTGCGGCTAGCTCTAGCCACTTCCATATGTACCTTAGTTACCAACGGACAGGTTGCGTCAAATAGCATAGTCAGTTGGCGGGCTTTCGCTTCAGCCCGTACCGCTTGCGAAACGCCGTGCGCAGAGAAAATGAGAATGGCACCATCTGGTACCTCGCTGATCTCCTCAATAAAGATCGCACCGCGTTCACGCAACCCTTCTACGACATAACGGTTATGAACGACTTCGTGACGCACATAGATCGGAGCACCATACATTTCTAAGGCGCGTTCAACAATACTGATCGCCCTATCAACGCCAGCACAGAATCCACGTGGATTAGCCAGTAAGATTTTCATTCTGTTCCTCCATCACGGGATTGATATCAATAATCTCAATATCAAAGGTGATGTCTTGACCTGCTAACGGATGATTAAAGTCGACGGTAACCGAATCACCGGAAATCTCACGCACGATACCTGGCATCTCGCTACCATCGATCGCGCTAAAGAGCATAATGGTCCCGACTTCTGGTTCACCCGCTTCCATAAAGGATTGTCGTGAAAAGTATTGCACCAGATCAGGATTACTCTCGCCAAACGCATCTTCTGCCGCTAAGTTAAATTTATGTTGGCACCCCACTGATAACCCAAGTAATTCAGCCTCTAACTTTGGAGAAAGAGACTGATCACCTAAGGTGAGTAGAGCCGGTTTTTTGTTCGCTTTGGTCGATTCCGCTACTGACCCATCAGATAGGGTAAGCACGAGTTCCACCACTACGCGACTGTCCGCCGTAACGATACGCTCACTCATGATTTATCCTCAGCTGAATCGGCCTGCGGCTTAGGCAGGAAACCTTCTAGCACGATCAGTGCGGCCCCCACACAGATACCGCAGTCGGCGATGTTAAAGGTCGCGAAATGCCAATCGCCAATATAGAAGTCGATAAAATCGACAACAAAACCGTGCCATGCACGGTCAAAAAGGTTCCCTAGCGCTCCACCGATAATCATTGCGTAAGCAATATTAGCCAGTTTTTGTTCAGCACGGCTACGATACATCATTAGCAGTAAGGAGACAGCAATTGCGACGGCAATGGCCGCGAACATCCAACGCTGCCAACCGCCCTTATCCGCTAGAAAGCTAAATGCTGCACCATAGTTATGCGCATAAAAGAGGTTAAAGAACGGTATCAGAGCACGGGACTCATGAAGTTGCATCGAGGTCATCACCCAGTATTTACTGGATAAATCAACGACGATAACCAGTACCATCACCCATAACCAACGTAGCCCAGTCGAACATAAAGATTTTTTCATTAGGCAAACTTACGCTCTTCACCGTTTCCTGCCACATTGCTATAGCAGCGGCCACAAATTTGTGCCTGTTCAGGGTTCGCACCAATATCATTGCTGTAGTGCCAGCAGCGTGGGCATTTCTCGCCCTGCGCTTTACCAAGCAGAATACGGAGCCCTTTAACTTGTTCGCTCTGAACCGCTTCATCTGAGGCTGCTGCGAGATCAGCAACTTGTGCTTCCGAAGTTAGCAATACAAAGCGTAACTCATTACCTAAGGCGTGTAGGCGTGCAGCCAATTCAGATTCAGCAAAGAGGGTAACAGAGGCTTCTAAGGCTCCCCCCACTTTTTTATCTGAACGTGCTTGTTCGATAACCTTGTTCACTTCGCTACGGACTTTCAACAACTGATCCCAGTAGGCGTCGTTCATCGGCTCATCATTGGCTAAGCCAAATAATCCTTGGTACCACTCTTCAGTAAAGACATATTTTTCACGCTCACCTGCTAAGTGTCCCCAGATTTCGTCAGCCGTAAAGGAGAGTATAGGTGCCATCCAACGAACCAGCGCTTCAACGATATGCCATAGCGCGGTTTGGCAGCTACGACGAGCGAGACCATCAGCCTTAGCGGTATATTGACGATCTTTAATAATATCGAGATAGAACGATCCCATTTCTACTGAGCAGAAATGCATTAACCGTTGTACCACTTCATGGAAATCATATTTCTCATAAGAAGCAATGATATCTTGTTGTGCCGCTAACGCACGGCCGACTGCCCAACGATCCACGACCACCATCTCTTCCGGGGCAACCTTGTCCGTTTCTGGGTTAAAACCGGTTAAGTTAGCCAATAAGAAGCGCGCCGTATTACGAATACGACGATACGCATCCGCCGAGCGTTTTAGGATTTCGTCAGAAACCGCCATCTCACCAGAATAGTCAGTAGAGGCGACCCATAAACGCAGGATATCCGCGCCGAGTTTATCCATAACATCTTGTGGACTTACCGTGTTACCAATTGATTTAGACATCTTTCTGCCTTGCCCATCGACGGTGAAACCATGGGTCAAGACCTGACGGTAAGGCGCTTTCGATTTAATTGCGGTGGAGATCATCAGCGATGACATAAACCAGCCACGGTGCTGATCTGAACCTTCTAAATAAATGTCAGCGCTGTGCCCGTTGAATTCAGGGCGCACATCGACAACGCTACAGCTGGTCGATCCTGAATCGAACCAAACATCCAGAGTATCAGGCACTTTCTCGTAGTCGTCCGCATCGCTACCGAGTAGGTCGGCACTATCTAGATCCCACCATGCTTGAATACCGTCTTGTTCAACACGTAAGGCCACTTTTTCCATTAACGCTAAGGTGTCTGGATGGATTGCCCCCGTCTGCTTATGGATAAACAGTGACATCGGCACGCCCCACGTTCTTTGACGTGAAATACACCAGTCAGGGCGATTCTCTACCATAGATTCTATACGCGCTTGGCCCCAATCTGGGATCCACTGTACCCCTTTGATCTCTTTTAAGGATTGCGCGCGCAGTCCTTTCTGATCCATGCTGATAAACCATTGTGGCGTTGCACGGAAAATAACCGGTGTTTTATGGCGCCAGCAGTGTGGATAGCTGTGGTGAAGATTTTCCAGATGCAGTAACGCACCCTTTTCACGCAGAATATCGATCACTAATGGGTTAGCTTTAAACACATTGATGCCGTCCAGACCTGGGTAGGTACCCGGTAGATAGCAGCCGTCACCGCCAACAGGGTTAACCGTCTCAATCCCATATTTTTGACCGATCACGTAGTCTTCTGGACCGTGTCCGGGTGCGGTATGTACAGCACCGGTACCGGCATCTAGCGTAACGTGGTCACCTAATAACACTGGGACATCCAAGGTAAGGAATGGGTGTTGGAAACGCTGGTTCTCTAATACCTCACCTTGGCATTCGCCTAATACTTGCCAGCTTTCTGCCCCAATTTTAGCCATCACCGTATCAACTAAATCTTTCGCTAAAATGATACGTTGGCCATTAACCTCAAGTAGCTGATAAGTAAATTCAGCATTTAATGAGATGGCACGGTTAGAAGGTAAAGTCCAAGGTGTCGTGGTCCAGATAACGAGTGAAATCGCTTGGCCATCGGCTACTGTACCAAATTTTGCTGCAACCGCGTCCGCATCTACCGCGTTAAACATCACATCGATAGAGGGTGAAGTTTTATCGTAATACTCAACTTCGGCTTCTGCTAACGCTGAACGGCAATCTAAACACCATTGAACAGGTTTAGCCCCTTTATGAAGGTGGCCATTACCAATGATTTTCGCTAACGCGCGAATGATATTGGCTTCTGTTTTGAAATCCATCGTCAGGTAAGGGCGATCCCAGTCACCGAGAACACCTAAGCGAATAAAGTCTTTCTTTTGTCCCTCGACTTGCTCAGCAGCATAATCACGACATGCTTGACGAAATTCCGCTGCAGTCACTTTTTCGCCTGGTTTACCGATCATTTGTTCAACTTTGTGCTCGATCGGTAGACCATGACAATCCCAGCCTGGAACGTAAGGCGCATCGAAGCCCGCCATACCGCGAGATTTCACGATAATATCTTTAAGGATTTTATTAACTGAGTGACCAATATGGATATTACCATTTGCATACGGAGGGCCGTCGTGCAGAATAAATGTCTTTTTCCCTTTCTTCGCTGCGCGAATGGTCGCGTAAAGATCATCTGCGTACCAACGCTTAAGCATGTCTGGTTCTCTTTTTGCTAAATCGCCACGCATTGGAAAACCTGTTTCAGGAAGATTCAGGGTTGATTTATAGTCACTCATTAGATTTTAGTTCCAGGTTTCGGGATTACACCGTTGTTCGTTGAACGAAATAATTTCTGGCCGTTTCCACATCCTGCGCAATTTGTTGCGTCAACGCGTCTAAGGATGCAAATCGTTGCTCATCACGTATTTTATGTTTAATCACTACTTGGATTCGTTTTCCATAAAGGTCTTGCTTTGTATCAAGCAGATGGACCTCAAGTTGTTGACGAATACCTTGAATTGTAGGTCGAGTCCCGATATTAGCGACCCCAGCAATAGGTTGTTCACCGACCCCGTAAACTTCTACTGCAAAAACGCCTTTTACCGGGTTAACCCGACGTTTTAACGGTATATTCGCGGTTGGGAACCCTAAAGTTCTGCCTAATGCATCGCCATGTACCACACGCCCTGTGATGGACCAAGGACGACCGAGTAAAATTTCTGCCTGAGAAAAATCGCTGTCAGCTAACGCCTGACGCACGGCGGTACTACTAATACGTTTACCTTGCTCAATATAGGTTTCGGTACTGACGACATCGAAACCATATTGCTTTGCTGCCTGTTGTAATAACAGGAAATCACCGCGCCGACCAGCGCCAAATCTGAAATCGTCGCCAATTGCGAGTAGTTTCACATTCAGCCTCTTCACCAAGAGTTCACTGATAAAGTTCTCTGCGGTAAGTTTCGCAAAATCTTGATCGAAGTTGATGCAGACCACTTCGTCAACACCAAACTTCTCTAAATTCTCTAATTTCTCACGCAGGCGCGTTAACCTTGCAGGGGCCACTTCAGGTTGAAAGAGCTCAAGAGGTTGAGGCTCAAAAACCATTACCACAACCGGTAGGTGTCGGTGTGAACCCGCTTGCCGTAAATGGCGCAGCAAAGCTTGGTGCCCCCGATGTACGCCATCAAAGTTTCCAATCGTCAGAACGCAACCTTGTTGATGCTGAGTGAGATTATGTAGCCCACGGATAAACTTCATGGCAAACTCGATTTGCTGAAAATGCCCGATTATACCTTGTTCAGCGTTCAAAATTAACCCGTTGATGTCTGCTTTACGCACTAGTTTTAGTGTTTTTATCCTGTTAATCCTCCTTGGGTGTAAATTCCGCACAATTTTGTTGCGAAAGACTGTATTCAAGGGAGGGAAACTGTTAGAATCCTGCGCCATCAATTACGTAACCGAGCGCCGCGATGTAAGCGACGCTTATTTGCACAAATCCATTGACAAACGAAGGGACAAAAGGCATAGTCCTCGACCTTTGATTTGTCCATAAAGAACTAATTTGGGAGTTGGACCTTGGCTAATATCAAATCAGCTAAGAAGCGCGCGGTAACATCTGAAAAGCGTCGCAAACACAATGCTAGCCGTCGCTCTATGATGCGTACTTTCCTTAAGAAAGTTTACGCTGCAATCGCGACTGGCGACAAGCAAGCTGCACAAAACGCATTTAACGAAATGCAACCAATCGTGGACCGTCAAGCTGCTAAAGGCCTGATCCACAAGAACAAAGCTGCACGTCATAAAGCTAACTTGACTGCACAAATCAACAAAATGGCTTAATCGCCACTCGTTGATGTTCTTTAAAAAGCCGACCTCTGGTCGGTTTTTTTGTTTCTACTCTCCCCTTCTTTGCTTCATCAATCGCTCAACACTTCCCGGTTTTATTACGCCGATCTCATCTGACTTCATAACGCCATCTTGCTTATCCGTAAAAAACCCCATAGATCGGAAACCAACCTATGGGGTAGATAAGACGTGTGAGTCAGTAAGACGACTAACGAGTTAGATCATCAAAAAACTTTTTCACACCATCAAAGAAGCTCTTAGAGCGTGGGCTGTTGGCATCGCCTGCAGGTCCACCTAATGATTCACCTAGCTCTTGCAGTAGCTGCTTCTGCTTCTCATTAAGCTTCACAGGGGTTTCTACCACAACACGACAGAGAAGATCACCGACTGCGCCACCACGAACCGATTTAACCCCTTTACCGCGCATACGGAACAGCTTCCCAGTTTGGGTTTCTGCAGGGATTTTTAGTTTGACACGGCCATCCAGTGTTGGGACTTCAATTTCCCCACCTAGAGCTGCCATGGCAAAATTGACCGGGACTTCGCAGAAAAGGTTACTTTCCTCGCGTTCGAAGATAGCATGTTTTTTAACAGACACCTGAACGTACAGATCCCCAGCCGGAGCACCCTGCTCACCCGCTTCGCCTTCGCCACTCAAGCGAATACGGTCACCGGTGTCAACACCTGCAGGAATCTTCACGGATAGTGTTTTAGATTTCTCTACACGGCCGTGTCCATGGCAAGCATTACAAGGATCTTTAATGATCGTGCCACGTCCTTGACAGGTTGGACAAGGTTGCTGCACCGCGAAGAAGCCTTGGCGCATTTGTACTTGGCCCGCACCTTGACAGGTCGAACAGGTTTGGGGCTTAGAGCCTGCCTTCGCACCGCTACCATCACATTTTTCACACTCTTGTAACGTAGGGATACGGATCTCTTTGGTGACGCCACGGACAGCCTCTTCTAGCGTTAGCTCCATGTTGTAGCGTAAATCGGAGCCACGCGCTGCGCGCTGACGACGACCGCCACCGAAAATGTCACCGAAAACATCACCGAAGATATCACCGAAATCTGCACCGCCGCCGCCGAAGCCGCCGCCAAAGCCACCACCGCCCATTCCGCCTTGCTCAAAAGCAGCATGGCCATATTGGTCATAGGCAGCACGCTTCTGATCATCGGTGAGGATTTCATAAGCTTCTTTGACTTCTTTAAACTTCTCTTCAGCTTCTGCACTTCCCGGGTTTCTATCCGGGTGAAACTTCATTGCCAAGCGTTTGTATGCTTTTTTGATCTCACGCTCATCCGCTGATTTGGATACGCCTAAAATCTCGTAATAATCACTCTTTGCCATCGATCTTGCCCTTAACATGAGAGCACGGGCGTGGAGAAACTCCTACGCCCGTGCTGGTTAGCAATACAGTTTTACCGTATTGAGCCCGGTCATGGGCAATTATTTTTTATCTTTGACTTCTTCGAACTCAGCATCAACGGCATCGTTGTCTTGCTGAGCAGCACCTTCGGCTTGACCTGATTGAGCTTGCTGTTGTTGCTGAGCCAGTTCCATCAGTTTGCCAGAGACTTCGCCTAAGGCTTGGATCTTCGCTTCGATCTCAGCTTTATCTTCACCGCGCAGTGCTGTTTCCAGCTCAGTCAGTGCAGTCTCGATAGGCGCTTTGTCGTCTGCAGACAGCTTATCGCCTGCTTCTTCCAATTGCTTACGAGTGCTGTGAACAATCTGATCACCTTGGTTGCGAGTCTGTACCAGTTCCTCGAACTTACGGTCAGATTCAGCATTCGCTTCTGCATCACGTACCATTTTTTCGACTTCTTCATCGTTCAGACCAGAAGAGGCTTTAATGGTAATTTTTTGCTCTTTTCCACTATTCTTATCTTTAGCAGAAACGTGCAGGATACCATCCGCATCGATGTCAAAGGTTACTTCGATTTGTGGCATACCACGTGGTGCGGCTTGGATACCGTCTAGGTTGAACTGGCCAAGTGACTTGTTATCACCTGAACGCTTACGCTCACCTTGCAGCACATGAATGGTTACCGCAGATTGGTTGTCTTCTGCCGTAGAGAACACTTGGCTGTGCTTAGTTGGGATCGTGGTATTTTTGCTGATCAGTGAGGTCATCACGCCGCCCATTGTCTCGATACCTAGAGATAATGGCGTAACATCCAGCAATAATACGTCTTTAACGTCACCCGCTAAGACACCACCTTGTACTGCTGCACCGACGGCAACGGCTTCGTCTGGGTTCACGTCTTTACGTGGCTCTTTACCAAAGAAATCTTTAACTTTGCTTTGAACCAGTGGCATACGTGTTTGACCACCGACCAAGATGACGTCGTTAATATCTGAAACAGACAGGCCAGCATCTTGTAATGCAATTTTCAATGGCTCGATAGAGCGAGCAACTAAATCTTCAACTAAAGATTCTAATTTCGCACGCGTTACTTTTAGGTTTAAGTGCTTAGGACCTGTCGCATCAGCGGTGATGTATGGCAGGTTAACGTCAGTTTGTTGTGCAGAAGAAAGCTCGATTTTTGCTTTCTCAGCCGCTTCTTTCAGACGTTGCATCGCTAAAGGATCGTTATGCAGATCGATACCTTGCTCTTTCTTAAACTCGGCAACTAAGTAGTTAATCATACGGCTATCGAAATCTTCACCACCTAAGTGAGTATCACCATTGGTTGCTAATACTTCGAAAGTTTTTTCGCCGTCAACTTCGTCGATCTCGATGATTGAGATATCAAAAGTACCACCACCTAAGTCGTAAACCGCGATAGTACGGTTACCTTCACCTTTGTCTAAGCCATAGGCTAGCGCTGCTGCAGTAGGTTCGTTGATGATACGCTTAACTTCTAACCCTGCGATACGGCCAGCATCTTTAGTCGCTTGACGTTGCGCATCGTTAAAATATGCCGGTACGGTAATAACGGCTTCAGTCACTGGCTCACCTAGGTAGTCTTCCGCTGTTTTCTTCATCTTTTTCAGAACTTCAGCAGAGATTTGTGGTGGTGCCATTTTTTGGCCTTTCACGTCTAGCCATGCGTCGCCGTTATCGGCAGACACGATTTGGTAAGGCATGATTTTCAGGTCACGTTGCACTTCTTCGTCTTGGAAACGACGACCGATTAAGCGCTTAATTGCAAATAAGGTATTTTGCGGGTTGGTTACTGCTTGGCGCTTAGCAGGTTGGCCCACTAAGGTTTCACCGTCTTGCGCATAAGCAATAATTGATGGAGTGGTACGATCACCCTCTGCGTTCTCTAAAACGCGCGCTTTTGCGCCGTCCATGATGGCAACACATGAGTTGGTTGTACCAAGGTCAATACCAATAATCTTACCCATTATAAACATCTCCCACGTAAATTCTGTTTTGTTCGGTTATAAACTATAGATGCGGCCTGTTAAGTCATTTTCAAGACGTCGATCTCAGTTTTTTTTCGTTGATAACTTTCGATAGTTACCAGATGGGGGCGGTTTACCGAGCATCAAGGGATAAACTAAAAAAATTTTACTTTTTTTCAGAAAAACGCTGCCGTCCACGTTTGAAAATAAGGCAACTAACGATAACAGTCCCACAAAGGGTCAATAAATAAAGCGCCGGGAGTTGCCTGTTGTAAGGCATAAGTAGAGTAATAAACAACGGAGTCAGTCCGCCAAACAAGGCATAACCCAGGTTATAGGCTGTGGCTAATCCGGTAAATCTCACCTGTGGTGGGAAAACCACTACCATTATCGCCGGTATGATTCCCAATACCCCAAGCATCAACCCAACTATTCCATAAGCGATAAAGAATAGAGAGGGGGCAAAATTTAGGCAGTAAAAAAGTCCTAGTATTGCCATGACAAGCAGTAGACAGCCGACAATTAAGCTTTTGGTCATTCCCCACTTATCCGCCGCAATACCCCCGCCTACACAACCCAGCATTAACATACAGGTCGCGAACGTATTCGCCTGTAGGCTTTGTGCAACAGAGATAGCAAACCATTTTTGGAACAATACGGGGGCCATCAGGATCAACACAATAATGGCAGCTGCTAATAGCCACGTTAGAATGGTCGAAAAAAACAGTGCTGGGCGATAAGAGAGGAAAAGCGTTTTGATGGGTAATTGAGTCTGACGGCGCTGTTGCTGCATGGCCAAAAAAACCGGCGTCTCGTGTAACCAACGTCGCAGAAACATTCCCATTAAGCCAAATCCACCACCAATTAGAAAAGCAATACGCCATCCGATATCGGCTAAAAGCCCAGATGGCAATAGATAGGTTAGACATTGTGTAATCAGTGAACCGAGAATAATACCGAGAGTAAGGCCACTCGTAAGCAAACCACAGGCGACGCCGACCTTAGAACTTGGAACGTGCTCAGACACGAATACCCACGCTCCGGGGACCTCTCCACCAATTGCCGCACCTTGTAATACCCGTAACAACAACATCGTAATAGGGGCGACAATCCCTATTGATGCGTAATCGGGTAGCAACCCCATCACTGTCGTGGGCAATGCCATCATTAAAATACTAAGAGTGAAGGTTTTCTTACGGCCTAATTTATCGCCGTAATGAGCGAGGATAACACCGCCTAATGGCCGGGCAAGGTAGCCTGCCGCGAAGAGGGCGAAGGTTTGAAGCTGGCGTAACCAGTCAGGAAGATCTGCTGGAAAAAAGCGCTCGCCGATTACTAACGCGAAAAAGGCGAATATAACAAAATCGTAGAATTCTAGCGCCCCGCCCACGGCGGCTAACGCTAAGGTTTTGATATCATGTCGCGTTAAGGAGCGCGAGGGAATTACGGTTTGCTGCATAGACGAAGCCTCTCCATGACTAAGGGTTGCTTCGACTATATCTGGATAAACTCATTAATAGAATTAAGGATCTCGAAAGTAGTCTCTTAACCCTCAGGGGAACGTCGGGCACTTTTCGGGCGAAACGAATCAACCACTGCTTTATCCGTATCTAACCACGGACTATTCAGCAGCTGTAAACAGTAAGCCACACTGGCAAATATCCCCGTAACAAGAATTTTCCCTTGCTCATCCCTTACTCCCTCAAGCGTTTCCTTGATTGATTTTGGTTGACCGGGAAGATTGAGGATCAAAGCTTGTCCACGGATCACGCCGACTTGTCGAGAAAGTATTGCCGTTGGAACATAATGTAAGCTGATTTGACGCATCTGCTCACCGAACCCTGGCATTACTCGGTCAGCAACCGCGAGAGTCGCTTCTGGTGTCACATCGCGTAAGGCTGGCCCGGTTCCTCCCGTGGTCAACACTAAATGACATTCTTGATGATCGACCAGTTCGCATAACGTCTGTTCAATTAGCGCTTGTTCGTCAGCAATAAGACGCTGTTCAAGATGATAAGGGGTAGTGATCGCCTGTTCTAACCATTCTGCCAAGGCAGGTAAACCCTTATCGGGATAAATACCTTGCGAGGCGCGATCGGAGATGGAAACTATTCCAATACGTAGTGAGGTCATAACACTTCTTAGAGAGGAAAAAAAACCGCGGCCTATTCGCCGCGGAGAGGAAGATTACAGCAGTTCTTCGATCATTTTTTCTAATTTGCCTTGGTCAACCGCAAAGTTACGGATTCCTTCAGCAAGTTTTGCGACAGCCATTGGGTCTTGGTTGTGCTCCCAATAGAACTCAGATTCTGTCATTTTCTCTGGACGCGCTTTAGTTTCGCCGCTGTAGCTTAGTTTACGCTCTAACTCACCTTCAGACTCATGCAGCTCTTTGAGCAGCGCAGGTGAAATGGTCAGGCGATCACAGCCAGCGAGTTCGATAATTTCGCCTACGTTACGGAAGCTAGCTCCCATTACAACGGTTTCATAACCGTGTTGTTTGTAATAGTTGTAGATCTCAGTAACAGAAACGACACCTGGATCTTCATGCGCCGCGTACTCTTTCTTATCCGTATTCGCTTTGTACCAGTCTAGGATACGACCTACGAATGGAGAGATCAGATAGGCACCCGCTTCAGCACAGGCACGTGCTTGGGCAAAGGAGAACAACAGGGTCAGGTTACAGTTGATACCTTCTTTTTCTAACTGCTCAGCAGCACGAATACCCTGCCAGGTTGACGCCAGTTTGATCAGTACACGATCGTTACTGATACCTGCATCGTTATATAACTTAATCAGGCTACGGGCTTTCGCCAAGCTTGCTTCGGTATCGTAAGAAAGACGTGCATCCACTTCAGTTGAGATACGGCCTGGAACTAACTTCAGGATTTCAAGACCGATATTTACATTCAAACGGTCTGAAGTCAGAGCAATCTGCTCTTCGCGGTCGTTACTTTGTTTACGAGCCCATTCGATTGCCTCATCAATCAGGCGGCGGTACTCAGGAATTTTCGCTGCGTTCAGAATCAGTGAAGGGTTGGTCGTTGCATCTTGTGGCTTGTAAAGCTTCATTGCTTCAATATCGCCAGTATCGGCTACAACGGTTGTCAAGTTACGCAGTGATGTGAGTTTGTCGGTCATATTTTGCTTCTCTTCTGTTTGACAGTAAGTGTTAAAAGCCTGTTTCGATAATATCACGCGCGCTCAGACACGCAAGCGCAGGGAGAAAGTAAGTCTCGTTATCCGCAGGAATAAACAAGAATGCTCGTTTTCCGAAATAAAATAGTATTACTTACCCTTACCATAGCTTGTTCGTATCAGAGCCATTTGTCGATTTGTGCAACTTATTTGTTACACTTGCAGAATATTGTCAACTGACACCGATACAGACTGAGGATCTCGTTATGCTAATGCTTATTTCTCCAGCGAAAACCCTGGACTTTGAATCGCCGGTTCCGGTCTCCGATTATACTCAGCCAGCGTTACTCGACCATTCCCAGCAATTGATCGATATTGCTAAAAAGCTTTCACCCGCTGAAATCGCCTCTCTGATGAAGATCAGCGATAAACTTTCGCACTTGAATGCTGACCGCTTTAATCAATGGTCGACGCCTTTCTCTCCCGAGAATGCTCGCCAAGCCCTATTCGCCTTCAAAGGGGATGTTTATACCGGCCTGCAAGCGGATCAACTTTCGCCAGAGGCCATCCAATTTGCTCAGCAACATTTAAGAATGCTGTCAGGACTATACGGTGTATTACGCCCACTGGATTTAATGCAACCTTACCGGTTGGAAATGGGGACTAAACTTGCCAATAAAGCCGGGAAAGACCTTTACACCTTTTGGGGAGAAACCATTACTGAGCAACTCAATCAGCATATCAAAGCACAACACGAGAAATGGGTGATTAACTTAGCCTCTGATGAGTATTTTAAAGCGGTTACCCCAGAAAAATTGAAAGCGAAACTGATTAAACCGGTTTTTCTTGATGAGAAGAATGGAAAGTTTAAGGTGATCAGTTTCTACGCTAAGAAAGCGCGTGGGATGATGTGTCGATTTATTATCGAAAATAAGATCACTCAGCCAGAGAAATTAACTGAATTTGATATGGAAGGGTATTTCTTCGACGCCCAACGCAGTACTGATGATGAAATGGTTTTTTGCCGCCACGAGGCCTAGTAAAAAGGCGGACTGTCGTCCGCCTTAGCCGATTATACTTTGCTGACGCTTTCTAATAAGATGCGACGTAGTTCAGGGAAATCAGCACCAATAGTCTTGGATAATAAAGGCAAATCTGCTCGCTCTGCGAGAGGCTGTGGCAGAGGTAGAGTTTCACCTAAAATTTCTTCGACACTCTCCTTAAATTTCGCAGGATGCGCCGTGCCGAGGAATAAGCCGTACTCCCCTTCTTGAAGCTGTTCAGTCAGCACTTGCCAAGCAATGGCTGCATGGGGTTCAGAAACATAACCTTGGCTAGCGAGTGAACGTACCGCTGCACGCGTTTGCTCATCATTCAGTGCACCATAGCCAAGAGAGTTGAGCTGCCAGTTTTTACGGCGAAACAGTTCTTCAACCCGCGGCCAGTTATTCGGCTGGCTAACATCCATCGCGTTAGACAAGGTAGCCACCGTTTTATTAGGTGTCCACTGCCCCGATGCTAGGAAGCGTGGTACGGTATCATTGGCATTAGTCGCCGCGATGAAACGTTTAATAGGTAAGCCCATCGCTTTAGCGATGAGTCCCGCCGTCAAGTCACCGAAGTTGCCACTTGGCACGGAGATGACGAGTTGATTACGTTTCTCTTGAGGTAGTTGAGCAACAGCTTCGAAGTAATAACAGACTTGCGCAAGTAGGCGGCTGATGTTAATTGAGTTGGCTGAATTAAGACCAATCGCATTTTTCAGCTCTACATCATCGAATGCTTGTTTCACTAAGCTTTGACAGGCATCGAAATCGTCTGCTATCGCCAAGGTGGTAATATTGCCACCAAGCGTACAGAAAAGTTTCTCTTGCAGAGGACTGATCTTACCTTCTGGGTAGAGGATCACGACATTGATATTTTCCATACCGTAGAAAGCATGAGCTACTGCCGCACCGGTGTCACCTGAAGTCGCCGTAAGAATTGTGATTTTCTCTTCTGGCTTTTTCGATAACGCCAAAACCTGTGCCATAAAACGGCCACCAAAGTCTTTAAACGCTAAGGTAGGACCATGGAATAGTTCTAAACTGGCAACATTTTCAGAAACGGCTTGTACGGGCGCAGGAAAAGCAAACGCTGCACCGACACGCTGCAAGAGTTCTTCTTCAGAAATTTCGTCGCCAATAAGTGCCGATAAAATTTTACTGCTGCGCGTCACGAAGTCGAGTGACAACCACTCTTCGATAACGGTGGATTCAATTTCCGGTAGTTCGTGAGGAAAAAATAGCCCCTGTTGAGATCCTAATCCCTGCTTAACTGCCTGAGTGAAACTAACCTGCTCATTGTGATCTTTTAGATTGTAGAGTTTCATCATTTATCCCAGTTTACGTGCGCCGGCAGTATCCAGTCGGCAAATATGGACAAAACCTTCATCATTTTGCAGATAATGGTTAACGAGTTGTGCTTTGACTTGCTCTGCTGCCGTTAAGGTATCACAGATAGCAAAGAGTGTTGGCCCAGAGCCTGAAATACCACAAGCCAATGCCCCAGCCGCTAATGAACGTTCGCGTGCTTGGGCGAACCCAGGAAGCAATTGCGTTCTATAAGGTTCTGCAACGATATCTTGCATCATGGCAATAGCAAGCTTTGCTTGTCGAGAATGGCAAGCATGAATGAAACCACCCAGTAGGCGGCCATGGCGAACAATGTCAGCTTTTGCATACTGAGTAGGAAGAATGGCGCGAGCCTCTGCGGTTGATACCTTAATTCCCGGATAAGCCATGACCCAATACCACTCGTCGAAGGCTGGTACAGGCTGCGAGATAATCCCCTGCTCTTCTAACATCAGTTGTAACCCGCCTAAATAGCATGGGGCAACATTGTCATAATGTACGCTACCGGAGATACGTCCTTCCAATTCACCCATTAAAAATAATAATTGGTGCTCAGAGAGTGGGTTTCCTGCGAATTCGTTCATGGCAACCAGCGCCGCAACCACCGAACAAGCACTTGAGCCTAGACCAGAGCCGACTGGCATATTTTTCTCTAAGGTCATCGCTACCGGGATCGTCTTACCAATGGTTTCGCAAAATAGCTTCCAACACTGGTAAACGATATTTTGCTCAGGCTCGCTGGGAAGCTTGTTGACAAAGCGCCCTAAGGTCGTCAAAGAATAGGTTTCTGCCGACTCAACCGTCACACAATCGCCGAGCAGCGAACCATCGATCGGCGATACTGCCGCCCCGAGTACATCAAAGCCTACACTTACGTTGCCAATTGAGGCCGGTGCATAGATTTTTACCATGCTCATACTCCCAACTTCCATGATAGTGTTCTCAATAGATCAGCAAAGACCCCAGCAGCCGTGACATCGTTACCCGCACCATAGCCACGAAGGACTAAGGGGATTGGCTGATAATAGCGAGTGTAAAACGCTAAGGCATTTTCACCATTTTTTACTTTATATAACGGATCGTTGGCATCGACTTCACTTAACGCGACACGACACTTACCTGACTCATCAATTGAACCGATAAAACGTAACACTTTTCCGTTAGCCTGCGCTTGGGTATAGAGCGCCGTGAAATGCTCATCAAGTTCAGGTAACTGCTGCATAAAACTATCAGCATCAGGCAGTTCGAGAAAACGCTGTGGTAACACGGGGGCAATCTCAATATCGGATAACTCTAGCGATAGTCCCGCTTCACGAGCGAGGATTAGTAGCTTACGTGCCACATCCATGCCTGAAAGATCATCGCGTGGATCCGGCTCGGTGTAGCCCAACTCACGGGCTAGCCCTGTCGCAGCGGAAAGACTCATCCCTTCATCAAGCTTTCCAAAAATAAAGGAGAGCGAACCAGACAGAATTCCGTTGAACTCTACAAGTTCATCACCCGCATTCAAAAGATTCTGTAAATTTTCGATTACCGGTAAACCCGCACCAACGTTAGTGTCGTAAAGGAATTTACGGCGCGATTTTTCTGCAGCGGCACGTAATTCTTGATAGTAGCCCCAGCCGGAGGTATTGGCTTTCTTATTTGGGGTGACGACATGAAAACCTTGTTTTAAGAAATCCGCATAGAGGTCAGCCATCGCTTGGCTCGACGTACAGTCAATAATGACTGGATTGAGCAAATAATACTCCTTCGCTAATTCAGTGAGATACTCTAAAGAGAACTGCTGTTCTGCTTCGGGAAGATCCGCCTGCCAAGTCGTTAAATCAATACCATTCACTTTGGTTAGCATCTTACTGGAGTTAGCAATACCACAAACTCTAAGATCGATATGCTTTTTCTTTAACCAGCTCTGTTGGCGCTCTAATTGCTCCAATAATGCCGTTCCCACGCCACCGACGCCAATCACAAACACTTCGAGTACTTGGTCTGTCGCAAACAGCATTTGATGAACAGCCCGTACACCGGTAATAGCACTGTCATTACTGACCACGGCAGAAATTGAACGCTCGGAAGATCCTTGCGCAATGGCAACGATATTAATGTTGGCCCGTGCGAGCGCTGAAAAGAATTTCGCAGAGCTTCCCCTCAAGGTACGCATACCATCCCCCACGACAGAGATGATGGCTAATTTCTCTGTGACATCGATAGGATCAAGTAGCCCTTCTTTGAGCTCGAGCACAAACTCTTCTTCCAACGCACGACGTGCATGCAACATTTCAGCTTGTGGCACGCAAAAACTAATACTGTATTCAGAGGAAGATTGCGTAATCAGTACTACGGAGATAAATTTACGCGACATCACGGCAAAAACACGTGCTGCCATGCCCACCATACCTTTCATACCGGGTCCAGATACACTGAACATCGCCATGTTATTAAGGTTAGTAATACCTTTAACCGGAGTTTTATCTTCTCCACCTTGAGCCGAAATACGGGTTCCTGGTGCTTGCGGATTGGCGGTATTCTTGATGATGCAAGGAATTTGGAATTGGGCAATGGGTGAAATGGTGCGTGGGTGAAGGACCTTCGCGCCGAAATAGCTGAGTTCCATCGCTTCTTGATAAGACATCGACTTTAATAAACGGGCGTCGGGAACTTGGCGAGGGTCACAAGTATAAACACCATCCACATCCGTCCAAATTTCACAACAATCCGCGCGCAGACAAGCTGCCAGTACAGCGGCAGAGTAGTCAGAACCATTACGTCCAAGCACGACAAGTTCACCTGCTTCGTTGCCTGCGGTAAATCCAGCCATAAGAATATAATGAGCCTGAGGGATTTCACGCGCCGCAATACGGCGAGTCGATTCAGCAATATCAACGGTAGATTCTAAATAATGTCCTTGTGCAAGCAGATTTTCAACCGGATTGATAACGCTAACCTCATGACCGCGAGCAACCAATAAAGCTTGCATGATTGCAATCGAGAGTTTCTCTCCACGACAAATAATGCCAGCATTAATACTATCCGGACACTGTTGTAAAAGACTAATCCCTAGTAAAACTTGTTCAAGTTGAGCGAATTCTTGTTGCACCACAAACTGCATAGCCGCTAAATCGAAAGAGGGTTCAGCCGCTACTAGCCCGTTTAATAAGTCATCAAAAATACGGCGTGCATCCGCTAGGTTTTCAAGGGTTTCTTGACCAACGATCGTTTTTTCGATGAGGGCGACTAAATGGTTAGTAATTTTTGCCGGGGCAGATAGGACGGTAGCAACCTGTTCCTGTTGGCCATTACTTTCGATAATCTCAGCAACACGAAGAAAACGTTCAGCATTGGCAACTGAGGTTCCACCAAATTTCAGTACACGCATGGGGCTCTAGCTCCTGAATATAGTTCAAAAAAAAAGCCCGCACCTGAATAGGGTGCGGGCTTTTCTATCTTTCCTGTTATGCGTCAGCCCGCACCATTACCTGTTGTAATGGTGGTAATTGTAATAATGGTGATATTCAGGCTGGTTGTACGCATTTTTTCTCTATTTTCTGTCTGTCTTAAAATCTGTCCCTAACAGAAGTAAAGCAAACAGCGCGCCAAGTCAACGAATTTATTCCTGAAGAGACGCAGTGGGTTTAAGCAGAGATTCTTCAAAATGACAAACGGTTTACGTGATGCAGGGTAACAGGGGATGATGACGAGATCAGTCCCTGTAATATCGCCTATATGCAGGATTTTATCTTGCCAATTTTTTTTCAATATCTTGGACTAAACGGTGTAACATTGCAGTATCTCGACCTTGCGCAAAACCTAAACGTTGCTCAATCCAGCTAACCAGTTTTTGATCACCATTTACCTCTATATTCTCCAATAATTGCGAAATTCTCTGACGCAATACCTGTAGCTGCTGTGGTGATTCTTGCTGTGCGGTAGCCCGAGGCTCCAGATTTAACGCGGAAAGTTGATAACAAAAGACCATTACCGCTTGCCCAAGATTGAGAGAAGGATAATCGACTGCCATCGGGATGCCTGTGAGTAAATCAACACATTCAAGATCAGCGTTGCTCAGCCCGCTCTCTTCACAGCCAAACACTAATGCAAAACGACTCATCCATTCACGCTTCTCACGTAATTGCTCCAATACTTCGGTCGGTGTCGCGTAGTAGCGGAATTTAGCCCGACTACGGGCGGTGGTGGCGACTGAAAAATCAATGTCGGCTAAGGCATCTTGTAACGTTGTAAACGTTTCGGCGTTATCTAAGATCTCGCTGGCCCCATGCGCCGTCCAGTGAGCGGCTGGCTCACGGTGAACCTGGCTATTCACTATTCTTAATTGTGTGAAACCCATCGTTTTCATGGCGCGAGCTGCAGCGCCTACATTTTCTGCACGCGCAGGAGCCACTAAAATAATCGGAAAAAACATGCATACACCTTAGGTTCTGAGCGAGCCGCTATCATAGACTGCCTAATTTCCCTTGGCTAGCCACAAGCTATTCCAATTAAACAACAGATAAATGTTAATTTTTTTTCACAAAGATAGGTAACGAACGCAACCTATCAGGAATCGGTACCATGAGAGCAACATCAAGATATGTCAGGTTTTTTTTAAAAAGAACTGTCAGAAGTTACTGATTCTACTGGTAAAGGAAAACAAAATAGCCATTTTTCATACAACTGTTAACGTGCTACACTTAGGTTTGATATAAGTCAACGAAGCACATTTAATTGCTTCCTGAATGTTATTCACGCTGTTAGCTGAGTGTTAAAGGCGTTAGGATAGGGTAATACCCTATTGGCTGACT
Source organism: Tatumella ptyseos (assembly GCF_030552895.1). Taxonomy (NCBI): domain Bacteria; kingdom Pseudomonadati; phylum Pseudomonadota; class Gammaproteobacteria; order Enterobacterales; family Erwiniaceae; genus Tatumella; species Tatumella ptyseos. The sequence continues at coordinate 2,551,665 of NZ_CP130649.1, forward strand.
AAGCATAAAACTCGACAATCGAAGTTATTGGCTGATTAATGTAATCGTTCGTGCTAAAAATCAAAATATCGAACCCAGTACGTCATCGCCCAGCATTAATTGATTTAACTTACTCTACACAACATCAGCGCTGTGGCCTTGTATCAATTTCGTTGGCAAATTTTAGGTAGCAAAACATGCAGATCCCACAAATTCTTATCGTCGAAGATGAGTTAGTAACCCGCAATACTCTTAAGAGTATCTTTGAGGCAGAGGGTTATACCGTTTACGAGGCGACCGATGGCGCAGAGATGCATCACGCATTGACTGAGCACACTGTTAACTTGGTGATTATGGATATCAATCTACCAGGTAAAAATGGTCTACTTCTCGCTCGTGAACTTCGCGAACAACAAAGCGTTGCACTAATGTTTCTGACCGGACGCGATAACGAAGTCGATAAAATTCTTGGGCTAGAGATCGGTGCAGATGATTACATCACTAAACCCTTTAACCCTCGTGAACTGACTATCCGTGCACGTAACTTGTTATCTCGTACTATGAATCTTGCGCCGAGCCAAGAAGAACAAAAGCACGTTGAAAACTATCGCTTCAACGGTTGGGTGCTAGATATCAATAGCCGTTCGCTGGTCAGCCCTCAAGGTGAACAATATAAGTTACCTCGTAGTGAATTTAGAGCCATGCTTCATTTCTGTGAAAATCCGGGGAAAATTCAGCCACGTGCGGAATTACTTAAGAAAATGACTGGCCGAGATCTTAAACCTCACGACCGTACTGTAGACGTCACCATCCGCCGGATTCGTAAGCATTTTGAATCGACACCGGGAACGCCAGAAATTATCGCGACCATTCATGGTGAAGGTTACCGTTTCTGCGGCGATATTGAAGACTGATACTCTGTACTAAAAAAGCCCAGAATTTCTGGGCTTTTTTCTGCTAGTGCCAAGGCATAATGGGTACAGCACTTAGTGCATTTTTAGGTGAGCCTTCTACCACCTTATCTGAATAAGCAAGATAGACTAACGCATTTCTTTTCTGATCGTAAAAACGATTAACCTGTAATTTCTTAAAAATTAATGAGGTTCTTTGTTTAAATACCGTCTCACCCTCAGTTTTACCAGCTTTGATATTTTCTGGAACGTCAATCGGCCCGACTTGATGACAGGAAATCGCAGCATCCGCAGTATCTTCTGCTAATCCCAAACTTCCCTTAATCCCGCCAGTTTTAGCTCGGCTTAAATAACAGGTCACATTATTAATCTCAGGATCATCAAAAGCTTCAATCACTATCTTATGGTTAGCACCAAGTATTTTAAACTTTGTGTCGACTGAACCAATTTCTTCACTCTGCGCAAACCGCGGTAATACAACGGTTAATAAGATTGCCAATGCAAAAATACGTTTGAAGAATGGGGTCAAACAATAAATTTTCATAAAGAAACGACACCTCAAGACACGGAAAATTAAGTAACCTATAGTGATAATACCGCAAGGTAATTATTTATAAGTTTAAAATTTAATATGTAAATATTGATAGTAATAGCCCTAATAATCAGTGGCAATAGATTCAGAAAATTAAAATCTAGAGTATAATAGTTCGCTAAAAAGGCTTAACCAACCAATGGATGAGGAATTTAATTATGGACCAAGCTGGAATTATCAGAGATTTATTGGTGTGGTTAGAAAGTCATTTGGACCAGCCGTTATCCCTTGATAATGTTGCCCACAAAGCTGGCTACTCTAAGTGGCATTTACAGCGGATGTTCAAAAACATTACAGGCCACGCAATTGGCGCTTATATTCGTTCACGACGTCTTTCTAAAGCGGCAGTGGCATTAAGGCTAACAGCTAGACCTATTTTGGATATTGCATTGCAATATCGCTTCGACTCGCAACAGACCTTTACGCGAGCCTTTAAGAAACAGTTTAACCAAACACCAGCAAGCTATCGTAGAGCATTAGATTGGTCTTCTTTCGGATTGCGCCCACCTATTCGTATGGGAGCTTTCTCTATGCCTCAACCGACAATGGTTACTGTGCCAGAAACTACACTGTACGGTCATACCCAGAGTTATTCTTGTACACTCGAACAAATTTCAAATTTCCGTGCGGAGATGCGTAAGCATTTCTGGCAACAATTTTTACGCAACACGAAAGAGGCTATTCCTGAAAAGGTTTACGGTCTTCATCAAGTTCGTAATAGTTCAGATAAAGAAGACGAGCAAGAGATTCTTTACACTACTGCAATCGTTGATAGCCATTTCGCAAAATCGTTGGATTCCGTTGAGGAAATAACTTTCGAAGGTGGGGATTACGTACAGTTTAGCTATGAGGGATTAAAGGAAGGACTACAGGACTTTATCCTAGTACTTTACAGTACTTGTATGCCAACCTTGAATTTGACACGACGTTCTGGCCAAGATATTGAACGTTTTTACACAGAGAATGGCTTAACCTCACCGAATGTGCGTTGTGATTATCTTATCCCTATAAGAAAAACCGCCTAGTAGTTTTCTCCCGGCGAGAACGAACCGGGAGGAGCTCTACGCTTTCAGTTCATCTAAAGCTGGGTCACTAAGATGGGCAATATCTCCGGTACTCTCAACAATCCATCCCTCTGCAAGCCAAGAACTCGATTGGTAGTCGACCCGAGAAACCGAGCAGTTGCGCAGTCGTAGACGTCTTTCAGCCCAAGCGGGTAAGCCCAGTAATGTTCCAAGCAAACACCCCAGAGCAATACCATGACTAATTAAGAGCGGCTTACTACCTGTCGGCAGCGAACGCGTCGCGTCAAGCGCACCACGCATACGTTCGGCGAGCTCTTCCATACTTTCCCCTTGCGGGATTCGCCCGTTCGGATCGCCATTGAGCAAGGATTTTCGCCACTGTTCTTCATCCTGATTTAAACTAGTGAGTACTCTCCCCTCTAGCGTCCCCATATTAATTTCGCGTAGTCGTGAATCTGTCAAAACTGGGCAGCCGCAATACTCCGCAATGATGGAAGCAGTATGCTGTGTACGGCCCAAATCGCTTGCGATAATATGGGTTATGCCTGCATGTTGAAGCCGTAATCCCGTTTGCCTCGCTTGTTGTATCCCCTGCTCAGTGAGCGCGCTATCACTCTGTCCTTGAATACGTTGCTCGGTATTCCACAGCGTTTCTCCGTGACGAACTAGCAAAACTTGTTGCATAACCCTTTCCATTATATGATCGAAAACAATTCTCTTACCTTTGAGCTACCATTATGTATCATGTTGTTGTAGCAACCCGCAACCCAGCTAAAATTTTAGCCGTCACTGAAGCCTGTAAAGCCGTCTTTCATGATAAACACATTGAAGTTGAAGGCGTTGATGTTGAAAGCGGTGTTTCCGCACAACCCCTTACCGATAGAGAAACATGGCAAGGCGCTGACAATCGTTTATCCGCTGCAAAGCAAGCACATCCTAACGCGACATTTTGGATAGCCATTGAAGCTGGTATCGAAAAAAAGCAGGCATTTGCTTGGATCATTGCTGAAAGTAAGTCGAAACGTAGTGAGTCTCGCTCTGCAAGTTTTATGCTACCCGACTCCCTGGTGAAGGCGTTGCAGGAAGGTGCAGAGCTCGGGCCGCTGATGTCGACGTTAACCGGCATTGATAATATCAAGCATAAAGGAGGCGCGATTGGCGCTATTACGTCAGGCCGGCTAACCCGCTCTTCAGTTTACCAACAAGCGATTATTCTGGCGCTGAGTCCTCTCATCCATCCTTTTTATGAAGAAGCTGTTCAGTAAGCCAGTGGCGGAGTTCAGGAGAGGCTGATTTTAATCCGTTTGACCCACGGGTAATGGTGGCAATCCCAACGCCTAACTGCTCTTTAAGCTGCCGTTGGCTTAACTGGCTTCGAAGCAACTCTTCAATAATACAAAGACGTGTTGCATAAGCTTGCCGCTCATCTGACGTAAGCATCAGATTAAGAAGCTCTTCCCCCTGCCCTGAAGAGAAGGCTTTTGCCAGTAATTCGATAAAGCGAGTCCAGTCTAGCTCTGCAAGTGGGGTGTCTTGGTGAATAGTCATCAGCATGGCTTCCGTACTCATTAACGAGTACGGAAGCATAACACACTCAGTAACGTCGATTCCACTCACTGTCTGCGAAGATTTTATCAGGTGATCCCATCAAATAACGATAATAAGCATCGTATGACAGGACGTTTTTAACGTAATTTCTGGTTTCTGAGAAAGGGATCGTTTCAATAAAGGCGACTGGGTCCAGTTGTCCTTGGCTCGCTGATAACCAGCGATTAATCCTGCCTGGTCCCGCATTATAGGCACCTGCGGCTAAGATTCGGTTATTATCAAATTGACGGTAGACATAGTCTAGATACTGCATACCAATTTGGATATTCATTTCAGGATCAAGCAGCTGACTACTATTACTATAGTCGGAAATTTCGTACATCTTCACCGTATGGGTCGCAGTACCTGGCATAATTTGCATTAAACCTGTGGCCCCTACCGGTGATTGAATTTTAGGATTCCACGCACTCTCTTGTCGAGAAATCGCCATAGCAAAGGTGGTCGGAATCGCTTTACCTGAAGCATACCGTTTGAAATAAGTCTGCCAAGCAATGGGGAAGCGCTCTTTTAGGCTGTTCCACATTTTCGCTGTGATAGTCGCTTGAACGCTGAGATCCCACCAATCCTGAGAATTGGCGTAGCTTGCCAGCATCTGCTGTTGGCTCACGCTTTTACTACGAATTAAGCTTGCCCACTCGCTGCGCGCTAGGTTATCCAGATTCCAATACATCAACTCACGGATCCTCGCTATTTCAGGTCCCTCTGTCACTGAACTATCGGCTTCAGGTGCTTTATCCACTTGCAATGAATAATCTTCCCCTAAACGCTGTGCAGCGACCATGGCATAAAAGCCGCGTTGGCGCATTAGCTGATGCAGTATCTCATCGGCCTCGGATTTCCGACCTCTTTCGAGAAGTAAATCTGCCTGCCAATATTGCCATTCATCTTTCTGTTTTGCCTCCACCGGTAAGCGAGCAATCCAAGTGTTTAAACCACGGCGATCATTCTGACTTAGAGCTAAACGGATGCGTCTTTCCAGTAAGGTCTCCGATTCACTATCCATTACCACTTCATCACGCCAACTTTGCTGTTGTGACGTCGTATCGGTCGACATCAATTGCCATGCGACAGCTTCTTTCAACGCTTGTGTGTCGGTCTCATCCATCTTTTGTGCTGAGGCTAGCTGCGAAATCATTGACTGAGCTTGCTCAGCGTTATCGCGGGCCACACGGTTGAAAGCAAGAACGGTAATTTTACGACTAAAATCAGTCGGCGAGACACTCTGAGCAAAGGTCAATACTCCTTGCGAAGAACTCTGTAATGCTCTTAACGCAGTACTTAGCGTATCGTAGTCGGAGGGTAATTGCGCAATAAGCTGGTTGGTAAGACGATCATTCCCCGCTTTAAACGCTAGCAACAGGCGAGTGAGGATCTGATCGGCACTAAAATTGCCGCTATTCTGCCAAGCGGTGAAAAGACGATCACAACCGCTAGGTAATGAGCGGCCAGTCATCCAGATAGAACGCGCCCCTTGCCAAGCAAGGTTCTGATGACCTGTAGCATAGTTTGCATAGTACCAGTTACATTTGGCTTGCGCAGAGGGGGGTTCTTGAGGACTGAAGCTGAGTAAACCTTGCCAATCATCACGACGAGCTAATTCGCTGACAAATTGATTTTTCAGACTTTTAGCCGCGGGTAACGTAGGGTATTGATTGACGAAATTAGTGATACCTAGAGCTGTATCTTGGCTAAGATCTTGGGAAAGTTGACGGTATTCGAGATAGGGATAAAGGGGATAATCTTGCAGCGTGGGCATCAATTGTGCCACCACATCCATTTGCTTAGCGTCCCACGCTTGGCGTATTTGGCTATAGCGCTGGCGCTGCTCTTGTAATGAGTCAGCAAACGCTGCGCAACTCACGGTGGTAAGACATACTGCTGTTACCCAATGCTTCCAATCTGCCACGTGTTACCCCTTATCGACGCTATAGTGAAGAGTTCATTACGCTAACATGTTTCCAATACTTCGTTTAACTTTCCTGTTAGTCCCTCCGATTATAGACCTTTCCTCTGAGCTGTTACTGTGAATATGACGTGAAACCAGATACACTTCTCAGCAAATAATAGGTTTAACGATCACTAAGAGGCTTATCTCGTGGCGCAATTCGTATACAGTATGCACCGTGTGGGCAAAGTTGTTCCTCCCAAACGACATATTTTAAAAAATATTTCTCTTAGCTTCTTCCCAGGGGCAAAAATTGGCGTTCTCGGTCTTAATGGCGCGGGTAAGTCCACGCTACTACGTATTATGGCCGGTATCGATAAAGATATTGAAGGGGAAGCAAGACCTCAGCCGGGTATTAAAATTGGTTATCTGCCGCAAGAACCGCAACTGAATCCTGAACACACCGTACGTGAATCCATTGAAGAGGCACTCTCTGAGGTTGTTGGTGCATTAAAGCGTCTGGACGAAGTGTACGCGCTTTATGCTGAGCCTGAGGCCGATTTCGATAAACTGGCGGCAGAGCAAGGACGCTTGGAAGAGATTATTCAGGCGCACGATGGCCATAACCTCAATACTCAACTTGAACGCGCCGCCGATGCACTACGCTTACCAGAATGGGACGCTAAAGTAGCCAATCTTTCTGGGGGTGAGCGTCGTCGTGTCGCGTTATGTCGTCTGTTGCTTGAAAAGCCAGATATGTTGCTACTCGATGAGCCAACGAACCACCTTGATGCAGAATCCGTCGCCTGGCTTGAACGCTTCCTACACGACTTCGAAGGTACTGTGGTAGCAATTACCCACGACCGTTATTTCCTCGATAACGTTGCAGGATGGATCTTAGAGCTTGACCGTGGTGAAGGTATTCCATGGGAAGGTAACTACTCTTCTTGGTTAGAGCAGAAAGATCAACGTTTGGCACAAGAAGCTTCTGCTGAAGCCGCGCGCCGTAAATCGATCGAAAAAGAGCTGGAATGGGTACGCCAAGGCACTAAAGGCCGTCAATCAAAAGGTAAAGCACGTCTTGCCCGCTTTGACGAGTTGAACAGCGTCGAGTATCAAAAACGTAACGAAACTAGCGAACTCTTTATCCCACCTGGAGCTCGTTTAGGTGATAAAGTCGTCGAAGTAAATAATCTTACCAAGTCATACGGTGATCGCGTCCTGATCGATAATCTCTCTTTCTCAATTCCGAAAGGGGCAATTGTCGGCATTATCGGTGCTAACGGTGCAGGTAAATCAACACTATTCCGCATGCTATCTGGCCAAGAACAACCGGATTCAGGCGAAATCACCTTAGGTGAAACCGTAAAACTGGCCTCAGTCGATCAGTTCCGTGACGCCATGGATAACAGTAAAACCGTCTGGGAAGAAGTTTCTGGCGGTCAGGATATTATGCGTATCGGTAACTTCGAGATGCCAAGCCGTGCTTACGTCGGACGTTTCAACTTTAAAGGAACCGACCAAGGCAAACGCGTGGGCGAGCTCTCTGGTGGTGAACGCGGTCGTTTACACTTAGCGAAATTGCTGCAAGTTGGCGGTAACTTATTACTGCTCGATGAACCGACCAATGACTTGGATATTGAAACGTTACGCGCCTTAGAGAATGCTCTATTAGAGTTCCCTGGCTGTGCCATGGTGATCTCGCACGACCGTTGGTTCTTAGATAGAATCGCAACCCATATTCTCGATTATCAAGACGAGGGTAATGTGACTTTCTTCGAAGGTAACTTCAGTGAGTATGAAGATTATCGTAAACGGACGCTAGGCCACGAAGCGCTTGAACCGAAGCGTATGAAATACAAAAAGATGAGCAAATAATTTTATCTAAAGAGAGCCGCTAACCGGCTCTCTTTACTTTTCAACGCTGGCATTTTATCAACATTGAACGCTTAGCTCCCCCGACATAGGGAACCACTTTATTTTTATCCAACCCGGTCATCAATGACGTTTCGTTTTGAGCATTGATCACTTGATATCCCATTGGGCACTGTTTTTTTGCTAGCGTCACACAGTCCCCCATTTCGCCTAACATCTGCTCGCACTTAACTAAGTAAGTATCTTCCGACAGCGGTGTGATCTTAGCTGAGCATCCACTGAGTATGACCGCCGTGAGTATAAGCAAATTAATTCGTTGTAAATTCATTCAATATCCTCCTTGAAATCGAAATCCTATTCTAGCCCCAAAGGGTTAAATCCTATCTCAACCTAGGGTAAACGAGCTTAACTTCTATGCTATCGGCTTGAACCTGTCATCCTTAAATATGCACGGAAGATTTAAGCAACACCTGCTCGACAAGCTCAATACAATGGAGAAAACGACTGTCATAATCGTCTTCTTTAACCTGTACAAATGGGATCCCGTTCTGCTGTAACAGGTCTATCAATAATGATTGAAACTCTTTTCGATCCACTGAACTCCCCAAGCTACGCAGCCCATCAGCGACCCAGGGGACATTATTTTCTAGCAGAATCACCAGGTCAAAACGATACTCAGCAATCAATGCCTGAACAAAGGGATGAGCTTTACCTTCGTATTTCAAACAGAAGGCTTGGGTTGTCACGAAATCAGTATCGATAAAGGCAACTTTATTTGCATATTTTACTGCAAAATCAATGTACTGAGCTTGGCCTAAGGCGATTTTATCGTAATCGGAATATTGTAATGCCATCTCATCGCCACCTAATTGAGAGAAAACATAGTCACGTCCATATTCCCAAGCACTGGTCGTATTAAATATATTGGCGAGTTTGTTGACCAAGGTCGACTTACCGCTCGACTCACCTCCGAGTAAGGCGACTTTACGAACAAAGAACGGCTTAACTTCGGTCGGAATATAATCCCAGAAACGAAAAGGATCCTGTCTGATCTGATGGCCACTGATGTTAATAAACGAACGCTTTGCATCCACCACAACCGTTTCAATATTAAGATAGCGTTCGAACATTACCGCATCGTCTTGCTCACTGGTATAAACCCGCTGAGCGTTAATCTGCTTCTCCGCCATAAAGGCACTAATCTCTTGGCTCCAAACATCCCAACCATGAGGATAGGGCTCAACCCCTTCCTCATTAAAAGAGTGAATCCGGATATTTTTCTGATACTTGAAGGTTTGCAGTAGCCAACGGAGTCGATCTGCTGTCGTCGGTTGATCCGACATCGCACTTTCTTCGAACAACTGGCGGTCACGAGGCTCGTCATGGCCCATAATGATGTGTAGCTCATCGACTTGACTACATGCCCGCTGAATAAGGTAGATATGGCCAGTATGTAAGGGGTAAAACTTACCGAAAATCACCCCTACCACTTTCTGTCGATAGGGGAAATCTAGCGCCAAATAATGGTGTATTGCCTCCAATTTCGAGGCACTGGGATTTTTTATTTTCTGATTCAATAATTGACTCAAGTAACCCTTAGTCATTTCACAAGCTTCAGCAACCTGCTGCAGCGTGACACCTTGTTGCTGTATCGCGAGTTTCAAATAATCATAATTTTGCATCACGCCAGTTCCTAGAAGCTTGCTACCCTGACTCAGTTAAACGTTAGGTTAATTCATCAAATACCGCTAACGCATCCGCTAATTTCTTGACTGGATAAACCTTCATACCGCTTGGCGGTGTTTTCGGTGCATTGGCCGCAGGCACAATGGCCCTTGTGAAGCCATGTTTACTGGCCTCAGAAATACGCTCTTGGCCACTGGGTACAGGCCGTATTTCCCCTGCCAATCCCACTTCCCCAAAGATCACTAAATCTTGTGGTAACGCACGATCACGTAAACTAGATACCATCGCTAATAGCAGTGCTAAATCGGCACTGGTCTCTGTGACCTTAACCCCACCTACGACGTTTACAAATACGTCTTGATCCGCCATTTGCAAACCACCGTGACGGTGCAGCACAGCTAATAAGATTGCGAGCCGATTCTGTTCAAGGCCTACTGCTACACGACGAGGGTTGCCCATTAAAGAATGATCGACTAAGGCCTGAATTTCTACCAGCAGAGGACGAGTGCCTTCCCATACCACCATAACAGAACTTCCGGGCGTTACTTCGTCTCCTCTCGATAAGAAAATAGCCGAAGGGTTACTGACTTCCCGCATTCCCTGCTCGGTCATCGCAAACACACCGAGTTCATTTACCGCTCCAAAACGGTTTTTATGACTACGTAAGGTCCGAAAACGTGAATCGGTATCGCCATCCAATAAGACAGAACAGTCGATACAGTGTTCCAACACTTTAGGACCTGCCAAGGAACCGTCTTTAGTGACGTGACCTACCATGATAATCGCCACATTGCGCGTTTTCGCAAACCGAGTGAGATAGGCAGCCGTTTCGCGAACTTGGGCAACACTTCCTGGAGAAGATTGGACATCCGCCATATGCATGACTTGGATGGAGTCGATGACCATTAACTGCGGTGTTTCGGTTTCGGCAATTTGGCAAATCTCTTCGATGCTGGTTTCTGATAGCATATTCAGATGGGTCGTCGGTAAACCTAGGCGGTGCGCGCGCATCGCCACTTGTTGTAATGACTCTTCACCTGTCACATAGAGGGTTTTCATCTGCTCGGATAACTTACAAAGCGTCTGAAGTAGTAGTGTCGATTTACCGGCACCAGGACTACCCCCAATTAGAATGGCACTACCGGGCACAACCCCGCCGCCTAGCACACGGTCAAACTCTTTGAAGCCGGTCGAAAAACGCGGTAATGCTTCAAGGCTGATTTCAGACAGCTTTTGAACTTTGCTGCCGCCTGTGCTACCGGCATAACCAGACAGCCGCTCATTTCTCGCGACGGTAGGCGACGCCGCTAACCGGACTTCGGTAATGGTATTCCACGCATGGCAGGCACTACATTGCCCCTGCCAACGAGGATAATCTGCGCCACACTCATTACAGACAAAGGCGCGTTTTGCTGCTTTAGCCAAAATAACTCCTCAATTAACGCGACTCGTGGTTCAGGCTACCCGTCAGAATACATAAGACTCCCGTCAAGTCAGCAAAACGGATCGCAACTTCACTCTTCTCATTCACTTTCGGCTTCGCATGGTAGGCAATACCTAACCCCGCGGCTTGAATCATCACTAGATCATTAGCGCCATCGCCAATCGCCACCGTTTGAGACCGAGGGAGCTCATAGCTGGCCGCTAACTTCTCAAGGAACGTGGCTTTGTATTTCGCATCAACAATGTCACCCAAGACTTGACCCGTCAGTTTACCGTTAACAATCTCCAGCTGATTTGCCGCCACGGCACTCAATTTTAATTTTTGTTGTAAATGATCAGCGAAGAAAGTAAAACCACCCGAGGCAATAGCAACCTGCCATCCTCGTTGCTGTAAGGTGTCCACCATTAATTCAAGGCCGGGCATTAGGGGTAAGCGGTCCAAGACTTGTTGTAAAATAGTCTCATCAGCCCCGGCCAGCTGAGCCACGCGCTCCCGTAAGCTCTGTTGAAAATCAAGCTCACCACGCATCGCTTTTTCCGTGACTTCCGCCACTTGCTCACCACAACCGGCTAACGCTGCGATTTCATCAATACACTCAATCTCAATTGCCGTAGAATCCATATCCATCACCAGCAGGCCAGGCTGCTGTAATTCGGGAAGTTGGCCAAGGGCCGCAACGTCTAGCTCAAATTGATAAGCCAACTTGCGGGCTTCAGAGGTAAGTGACCCCGCTAACCTGAGTACGGTATAGTCGCCTACGCGCCATGCGCTGACTAGCACTAAAGCGCCGTCTAGCTGCTGCTGGAAATCGGTCAGACACTGTTTATCCAGAGAGCGACCAAAGAGTAACCAGCCGCTACGGCCTGCACGGTAATCGAGGGGCATGACTTCATCCCCATTCAACGAAAGCGGCAATCCTGGCCATGCTGTAACATCCGTAGGTAAATCTGACCAACTTAATCGGTTTGGCATTGGTGCTCCTGAACAAACATTAAAACCCGGCAAAAGGCTACCCCGATCGGCCCAGCCATGGCAACATAAACCCTCATCTGAGCCGATGATTTATGAAAAAAAATGAGAAGCTATTCACATGCAGAAGCCAAAAATTAAAATTCAACTTCATAGAACGGTAATTGTTTTAGCTTGCTTGGCCTTAATGGTGATATTGATGCAGGGGGCATCCTGGTTTAGTTCGAGTCGACAGAAAGTCGAAACGTCACAAGCTGCAGAGCTATCTCAGGGCTTAGCAAATCAAGTCGCCTATAGTTTGCTGCCCTATTTCACTCAAACTGAGATTGATCTCCCCGCTGTTAACGGGATACTTCACCATTTGGCGCAACAACCTCGGGTGATCGATGTCTCGCTCTATGATGTCGATGGCTCTCCGTTAGCCCACAGCGGTCAATCGATGAGTGTCCGCGATAGGTTAGGCTTAACCGGCGACCGCGCAGGCAGTTATTCTACCCGTCAAATCGTCGTACCTCTCCAAACCCGTGACGGCCCGCAAGGCTACTTAAGGTTAACGTTAGATACTCATACCTTAGCCAGCGAAGCTCGCCATGTGGATAACACCACAAACTTACTTCGCCTAATGCTCTTATTGTCACTTGCGATTGGTATTATTTTGGCAAGGACGCTATTACAGGATCAACGGACGCATTGGCAACAGTCACCCTATTTACTGACTGCACATCGCCCTATCCCCCCAAAGCGTGACGAGGAGAAAAAGCACTCGTAACCCTGCCCTACACTAGTAATGCCTGTAATGCGCTAAGGCTAGGCACTTGCCAGTCAGGCTTAATGGTTTCTGGAAGAGTTTTATCACCATGATCTAACCAGCAGGTTTTCATTCCAGCATTAATCCCCCCCGCGATATCCGACTCTGGGGTATCGCCGACCATGAGTGTGCGCGCAGGCTGGCACCCATCCAGTTGTGCTAAGGTATGCTGGAAAATTTCAGGGGCTGGCTTAGCCAGGCCAAATTGCTCTGAAATAGTCAGGACTTGGAAATAATCACCAAAACCGGTACTGGCTAAACGAGCATGCAGTAAATCTGTAAAACCATTGGTAATGATACCAATACGCACGTGGGGAGCAATGGCGTCTAATAACGCTTTAGCCCCGGGAAGAGGCTGGCAAATATCCGCCATTGAGGTTAAAAACTGCTGATTCAGCGTAGTTGCTGGAATATTCAACCGTTTTGCCCACGAATCGAAGCGACGGGTCTTAAGTTGTTCCGCATCAATTTCATGTTGTTGGTAGGCAGTCCATAACGGCTTATTCAGTGACTGATATTGCTGGTAATCTTCAGGACTGAAGGTAACACCGTGCTGCGCAAACATCTTGTTTAGCCCTTTGTAGGCATCAAATTCAAACAGTGTCTCATCAGCATCAAAAAGGATGCAGTCGAATTGTTTTATCAGCATAGTGCCTCAGAAAGTTGATTACAGGGTCAACGCCATGATCAGCGCATCCTCACGCCCGGTAGCGCTGGGATAATAGTTAGGCCGTCTTGATACTTCATTAAAGTCTAGAGACTCATACAGGCCAATAGCAGCTAGGTTTGAGGCGCGAACTTCGAGCCATAGCATCATCACATCGCGTTCCACCAGTTTATCGCTTAATGCGGTGATAAGTTGGCGTGCGATGCCGCGACGTTGGAAGGCAGGTGCAACCGCCACATTAAATAATGAGGCTTCATCGAGGACAACTTGGCAAATTGCGAAACCGGCAAGTTCGCCTTCGTAATCAGCACGTAGATTGAGGAAACGCTCACCTTGATTTGCTTGGAAGGTTGCCGCACTCCAAGGGTGTGAGTGGCATTGCGTTTCGATAGCGAAAGCAGGCTGCCAATCGTCGGGAAGAAGCTCAGAGATTATCGTCATAGTCACAAAATTGCTGCCATAAAGTGCGTTTGGCCTCAGCGGTATTAACTAAGGTAGTAAAGGACGGAGAGTGAAGTTGCTGGTCAGCATAACGACGTTGCGGTTCATGGCCCACAAACCAGAGTAAACAGGATAATGTCTGAGGAAGCAAAGAGACCTGCTCTATCCCGATAAACAGCACGTAAGCCGTTTCAATCGCGACACTACGCAATACATCATTAATAAAAGGATGGTGGATCTCATCACGCTGTAACCCGACAATCACTAATCGGGTCGTCGGTTTAATAGCCAGCGCAACCTCGCCATGTAAGACCTCGGGCCGCCGTAAACGGTACTGGTCGATCCCCATTTCTGCTAATAACCAGTCTCGTCTCTCAGTCATTTTCATCCACTCAACAAATGCTTACGCTGCTATGCTAGCAAAACCATCGAACCCACGCCAATAAACCTCTATAATCGCCCCACTTATGAAAGAGGAGTTACCATGTCTGCTTATATGCCGGCCAGCGAAGTCTTGTTGCGCCACGAGGAAGAGTTCGAACATCGCCATATTATTTTTGCGGGTGACCTGCAGGATATGTTGCCAGCACACTTAACCACGGCCTCTACCCGTGTTTTTACACAGCAATTTCACCACTGGCAAGCGCTAAGTCAGCCATTAGGTGAACGCGCGCAATATGGACTTTATGCGACGGCTGAACACGTAGCAGGCTGCGATACCCTCGTTTATTATTGGCCTAAAAACAAGCCTGAAGCCGCTTTCCAGCTTGCCAACTTACTCGCTTTATTACCCGTTGGAAGTGATCTTTTTGTAGTGGGTGAGAACCGCAGCGGTGTTCGTAGCGCAGAAAATATCATTGAGCCGTTTGGTGCGCTTGAGAAGATCGATAGCGCGCGACGTTGTGGCCTTTACCATGGCCGCCTTGACCAGCAAGCCACATTCGACCTCGATAGTTACTACGATGCTTATCAGCTCGATCAACTCACCATCAAAACGCTGCCAGGCGTCTTTAGCCGTGATGGGTTGGATAATGGTAGTGCACTGTTACTTTCAACATTGACGCCTCATACTAAAGGAAAAGTGCTCGATATGGGCTGTGGCGCGGGCGTGCTGGCAGCAAGTTTGAAGCAGCATTCACCTAAGGTGCGTTTATGGTTGACCGATGTTAATGCTGCAGCCGTTGCGGCGAGCCAAGCTACCTTAGCGGCTAACGATATCGAAGGGGAAGTCTTCGCCAGTAATGTATTCTCTGAAGTACAAGGCCGTTTTGATATGATCTTGTCTAACCCGCCATTCCATGAAGGCTTACAAACCAGTTTAGACGCGGCCCATGCGCTAATTCGTGGCGCAACAAATCACTTGAACAGTGGTGGCGAACTACGGATTGTCGCCAATGCCTTTTTACCTTACCCACAGGTCTTAGAAGAGGCTTTTGGACATTTCGAAGTATTAGCGCAAACCGGCAAGTTCCGTGTATACCGCAGCATTTGGGGAAGAAACAAACGCTAGTTTCTTTAGACTTCTCTTTGCGCAAGCGAAGAGGAGTCTCTTTTCGATAGGTGCAAGACAGACTTCTCTTCTGACATTAACCCTTCAGTCACCCGCTTTATTTCTTCGATACATTTAACGAAATTCGTTTATACTTTGTCACCTAATAATGAAGTTAGGCATCTGCATGATAAGGGAGATAACTGATGAGCCTGCAATCCGTTCGAGAGTTTTTTGCGGAGCATGCCCCCGACATTGAAGTGATTGAGATGAACGAAAGTACCGCGACCGTTGATATGGCGGCTCGTGCGCATGGTGTTGCACCAGGGCAAATCGCTAAGACCTTATCACTTAAGATAAAAAATAATATCGTATTAATCGTAATGCGTGGTGATGCTCGATTAGATAACAAAAAGTTAAAAGAGACGTTTGGCGCAAAGGCCCGCATGTTGACGGTTGACGAAGTCATCATTGCTACTGGTCATCCTGTTGGCGGTGTCTGCCCCTTTGGCTTAGAAAATCCTTTACAGATATACTGTGATCGTAGCTTAGAAGATTTCGAAGAAGTACTCCCGGCAGCTGGAGCCATACACAGTGCTGTCCGTCTTTCTCCACAACGGATGGCAGAATTAACAGACGCCAAATGGATTGACGTCTGCCAATAAGTTTACTGGCGCTTTACTTCTTCTGCGCCAGAAATTTTCATTCCTCGGGTTTCACGTCCGAATGCTGCTAAAATGAAAATAAGTACCGCAACGGTTCCGGCAACAATGGCCATCCCTACCCCATAATTCCCACCATTCACTGCTGCAATCTTCGACTGTAGTGTGGCGTTGACCGAGGCTATTAAATTACCTAACTGGTAAACAAAGCCTGGAAGTACCGCACGAGCATTAGCGGGAACCAGTTCAGTTAGCCAGCTCGGGATTACCCCCCACGCACCTTGTACCATAAATTGCATCAGAAACGCCCCGATACCAATCATGATCGAGCCACTCGCGAAGGCCCATAACGGTAAAACCGGTAAGGCAAGAAATGCGGCAATCATAATCGCTTTTTTACGGCCAATTTTTTCTGACAACACCCCGAAAAACACCCCTCCCAACATCGCGGCAATATTGTAGCAAATCGCAATAATACTCACTGTATGGGCATCGAATTGGTGCTGAACCTTTAAGAAGGTTGGATAAAGATCTTGGGTGCCGTGACTGAAGAAATTGAAGCAAGCCATGAGTAAAACTAAATAGCCACATACCCGAAGATTACTTTTGATAATCGGCAATAGTGCATGGCTCTCTTTGCGTGCTTTCGAGGCAAGCCAAACGGGCGATTCTGGAACTTTGAAATAGATAAATGGCAGTAAAAGTACGGGTAAGGCCCCAATCAAAAACATACCTCGCCAACCGACATGCTCATAAAACAGGCCGAAGATAATTGAGGCTAGTAAGTAGCCGCAAGGATATCCCGCTTGAAAGATCCCTGACATGAGTCCGCGTGAACGATCAGGAATAGTCTCCATCGCCAATGATGAGGCGACGCCCCAAATTCCACCCATTGCTACCCCATACACGACACGTAGTGCGAGGAAAATGGTGAAGGTAGGAGACCAAGCGGATAACAACTCAAACACTGAAAATAGCGCTACATTGAACATCAAGATAGGACGTCGGCCATATTTCTCTGCTAATCGACCAAAAATCAGTGCGCCAATAGGACGAACGGCTAGGGTTAACATAATAGCGACTGAAATATCAGTGACTGAGGTGTTGAAATATCCTGCTAGATCACTCAATACAAATACTAAAATAAAAAAGTCGAATGCATCGAGCATCCAACTGAGAAAACTTGCCGTCGCAACATTACGCTGCGTTGATGTCCAACCAAACATAGTTCTATCCTAGCCAGTAAAAGAAAAATACCCCCACCGCTACATGCGATACGGTGGGAAAACCTTATAATTTTGTTTTCCCTTTATAGCATCTTTTACTTGCCGAAAAAGCGCCTAGCACTTCACAAAAAACTAAATGTAACAATAAACTAGCCCCTTTCAGCACACTGGAACTTGTCACTGTCGGCATCCGTATCATTAGCATAATGACATGATAAGCGCCCCTTATATCAGCGATATCATTGGCTACTTAGTGTAGTAATCTTATATTTCAGCGAAAGAAAGCTGAAAAAAGGGGGATAGATGATGGGAGTTGGGAAGGGAAGTTAGATAAGGGACATCACCATAGATGCCCCTCGTTACCTTAGCGGTAAATAATCTCGCCTGAGAACATACGAAGGATTTTACCTTCCGCGTCGGTGATTAACACATAGCTACCGCCGAAGTAAGTCCAGTGGCTGCCAGCACTCGGCGCGGGGAGTTTGCGTAACTGCCATTTACTGATGCTGTACTGTGCAGTACGGTACATAGCTGGAACCGTGTCACCCGCTTGATATTGTTTAAAATCTCCCGTGAAGCTCGCTAATTCTAAAGGATCATTGAATTTTTTTGCTTCCGGTTCGCTCGGGGTTGCTGGAGCAGGTTGCTCTACTGCGGGTTGTTGTACTTCAGGTACGGTAGCGGGCTGATTAACGGTAGTGTCACTGTCGTCCGCATCATGATGATCAGCACAACTCACAGTTAAAAATGAAACGGTTAGCCCCACTACTAATGCCTTAGCAGTGGAAGATAATGAATTAAACATACTGACTCCTGATGACCTGAAAACCGTACAACAACGGACGTGATGGTTAAGGCTTATATCATAGCATTAGTTAAGAATTTCACGATCAGTTATTGCTGAAAGTTCGTGCTCGACGAGAGGAAACTTAAGATATCGTCGGTGACCTTGCCCCCCTTAACTTCCACATAAAAAAAAGAGCACGACCTGCGTGCTCTTATTTATCAACAGTCTCAGGACTAATTATTACGTGCAAGTACCGACGACGACATCTTACGCGTTTGACGGCGATGGACAATACAGCCCGCAGCCACCACCACCAGCGTTAAGATACCCGTTGAGATAACTTCCGATTGATGGCCTGGGATAAACAACATGCTACCGAGAATACCGATGATCACAGCAATTATGGCATAGGTCAAACCAGGGAAGAGCCACATTTTGTAGTCCAATACTTTGCCTTTTTGCTCACAGCGCTTACGCATAACTAGCTGTGAAAAAGCGATGACGAGATAGACCAATAAAGCTATCGCACCAGAACTTGCCAGTAAGAAATCGAATACCGCCGCAGGGGCAAGGTAGTTAGCAATAACAGCGAGGAAGGCTACGGCCGTTGAAAAGATAACTGCCATATAAGGGGTACCTTTAGCATTAGTTTTCGCAATCGCCGCCGGCGCATCTTTACGCTTAGCCAATGAGAACAACATCCGTGAAGAAGTATAAAGCGCCGAGTTAAGACAGCTACACACCGCCGTTAAAACGATCACATCAACAATTAAACGTGCATGAGGGATACCCATCATCTCTAGAACGGTTTGATATGACCCTTTAGCCGCTAAGTCTGGTGAGTTCCACGGTACTAGCGCGACGATGAAGAATATCGACAACAGATAGAATAATGCTATACGCCAAATCACCGAGTTTGTAGCACGAGAGATCTCTTTACCTGGGTTACGTGACTCTGCCGCGGCAATGGTGACAATTTCCGTGCCCATAAAAGAGAACATAGTAGTCAGTATCGCCGAGAGTACCGCACCAATTCCATGAGGCATAAAGCCACCACGATCATAAAGATGACTTACACCACTGACTTGACTATTCGGTAACAGACCAAAGATAGCCGCTGCGCCTAAAACAAGGAAAGCCACGATGGCACAGACTTTAATTAATGCTAACCAGAACTCGAATTCACCGTAGTTTTTAACGCTGAATAGATTGGTGACAGTAAGGATCAAAGTAATAAATAAGGTGAATTGCCAAATTGCGACGCTTGGGATCCAAGCATTAAGAATGGTGGCGGCGGCATTAGCTTCAAGAGGGATAACCAATACCCAGAACCACCAATAAAGCCAACCTATAGTAAAACCTGCCCAACGTCCTAGAGCTTGTGAAGCATAGGTTGAGAACGATCCTGAATCAGGAGTGTTCACCGCCATTTCTGCCAACATGCGCATAATAAAAACGACTAAGGCGCCAGCCACTATATAAGCGAAAAGTACGGCTGGTCCTGCCGCCGCAATGGCATGTCCAGAACCTACAAATAATCCAGCACCGATAACACCGCCGATGGATAGCATACGAATGTGACGGGACTTGAGTCCTTGAGAGAGGGTGTCGCTACTAGCTGGTAATTCATTCATACTTATTCCCCGAAACGGGATAGCCGTAAACTATCCCGTTGCATACTGTCTAATGTTCAAGGCTACCCTGTCGAGTGCCCGGTGAATTAAGTGGCATGCTGCGTTAACGCTTCGCTTAAGATCTTAACGCCTTTGCGGAATTGATCAGTTGGGATAGTCAACGGATAGAGAAAACGTATCACATTCCCTTTCTGACCACAGGTTAACAACAGTAAGCCTTGTGACATCGCGGTGTCCTGAATAGCCTTGGCTGTGTGTGCATCCTTAAGTTCTACCGCAATCATCGAGCCTAACCCTCTGACTTGCTCAATCGCCGAACAGTGCTGGGATAATTGAGTCAGAGTGTCGACCAGTTCATTGCCCAAATTGTTTGCTTTTGCGCAGAGATCTTCTTCTTCGATGATCTCAAGTACCGTAATGGCCGCAGCGATCGCTAAAGGGTTTCCTGCATAGGTTCCGCCCAATCCACCGGGATTAGGTGCATCCATGATCTCCGCGCGACCGCTCACCGCTGAAAGGGGATATCCCCCTGCTAAACTCTTCGCCATGGTGATGATGTCAGCTTTAGCGGTGAAATGTTCCATTGCAAAAAGCTTGCCAGTTCGCGCAAAACCGCTTTGCACTTCATCGGCTATCAACAAAATACCGTGTTGGTCTGCGATATCACGTAACGCTTGCATAAACGCTTGCGGCACGACGCGAAAGCCGCCCTCACCTTGGATTGGCTCGATAACCAGCGCGGCAACGTTATGAGGCGCGATGTCGCAGCTAAAAATATCGTGCAAACTTTCAAGTGCTTGCTCAGTGCTCACTTTTTTCCCGTCAGGGAAGCGTGCATGGAACACAGAGGGCACCATAGGACCAAAATCTTGTTTGTAAGGTGCAACCTTCCCAGTCATTGCCATCGTCATCATTGTCCGGCCATGGAAAGAACCTGTAAAAGTGATCACCCCATGACGCCCGGTTGCACTTCGCGCAATTTTCACTGCGTTTTCTAAGGCCTCTGCACCCGTTGAGAAGAACGCCGTTTTTGCGGGACCCTCTACAGGAACACGCTGATTGATACGTTCGGCTAAAGTGATATAACTCTCGTAAGGAACGATCTGAAACGCAGTATGCGTAAATTTCTGAAGTTGTTCCGTGACGGCCTGCGTAATTTTAGGATGTCGATGCCCAGTATTTAATACAGCGATACCGCCAGCGAAGTCGATAAACTCGCGGCCGTCGGTGCTCCAAATTGTGGCATTCTCTGCACTATCAACGTACCATTCGCACATAACTGCACTACCACGGGGCAAAGCCTGCGCTTTACGTTGATTGAGACTTTCATTAATTCCGCTCATCTGTTCCTTCCACTCGCCTTCAAATTAGTAGACTTAATTATTTATCCTTGATACAGATCGATAGCGAGAGCCATTTGCTATTAAAAAGAAGGTACCAATTGCGATCCCTATACGCCGATCACTTACTGGCAAGGTTACAAAAAATACCCAATGGAAGATTGCACCAGCGTCTTCTACAGGTGTTGCAACTAGCCATCACGGAAGGTATTTTTCCGCCGGAAACGCGGTTACCTGCCAGCCGAGATCTCGCCAAAGAGCTCAATGTCTCAAGAAATACCGTGCTTAATGCTTACGAATCACTGTTGGCTGAAGGCTATGTTACCGCCCGAACGGGCAGTGGAACCTGGGTGGCAAAAATGCTACCGGAATTCTCGCCTGAACCGGTGCAACCCGACTCATTAGAAAATCAGCGAGCGCTACCCGCTCATAGTCTTTCTACTCGCGGTTCAGAACTTCTCGGTTACGCGAATGCTTCACCCTACCAATGGGGCGCTTTCGTACCGGGTGCGCCGGACGTTACCGCCTTCCCTCACTCACTATTGCGTAAGATTGAGAACCGACTGCAAAAAGCGCCACAAATCGACCAGCTTATTTATAGTAATGGTGGAGGCTGCCCCCATCTTCGCCAAGCATTGAGTGAATATTTGCGAGTGACGCGATCGGTAAAAGCCGAAGCAGACCAGATCATCATTACTGAGGGGATTCATCAAACGGTTGATCTTATTTCTAGAGTTCTCGCGGATGTTAACGATCCAGTTTGGGTTGAAGATCCTGGCTACTGGGGTACCCGGAATATCCTAAGATGCAATGGCCTACAACTGCATGCTCTACCCGTTGATGCAGAGGGGTTGATCCCTGATACGCGTAATGCGCCCACGCCAAAAATGGTTTTTGTCACGCCCTCACACCAATATCCCCTTGGCGGGTTAATGTCATTATCGAGACGACAACAATTACTGGAGATGGCCCGTCGTCAGCGTTTTTGGATAATTGAGGATGATTACGACAGTGAATTCCGTTTCTCGAACCCACCTCACCCTGCGCTGCAAGGGCTTGAAGATAATGCACCTGTACTCTATATGGGAACCTTCAGTAAAACCCTTTACCCCGCGTTACGAATGGGCTATCTGGTGGTTCCGAAAAGTTTAAGCCACCCACTACGAACCGCCGCGGCAGAACTATACCGTGGCGGTCACTTAATTAAGCAGCGTGCCATTGCTGAATTTATTCGAGAAGGACACTTTGCCGCGCATATACGTCGTATGCGGCTACTCTATCATCAGCGCCGACAGTTTCTGCTAGGATTGATCTCTCGCTACTTAGGTGACAATTTTTTACCACGATATAGTCATGATGCCGGTCTGCATCTCGTCTTATCGTTACCTGATGGCTGTGATGACGTAGCTATCGCCAGTCGCGCATTACATAAGGGAGTAGTGGTTCGAGCGTTATCGCAATATTATCTTACGCCACAACAGGAGAGAGGGCTTTTACTTGGCTATGCCTGTGTCGATGAGCCGACACTTTTTGCAGCGTTTACTGCGCTACGCCAGTGCTTATGCCAGGAAGGGGTGATTGCGTCATAATGCGCAAAGCAGAACCGCTATTAACTTAGCGGTTCTGCTTTTAAATCAACGGCGGTCTACCCACACGGTTTGAATATTACAGAACTCATGTAAACCAAAATGGTTCAGCTCACGCCCATAGCCGCTTTTCTTCACTCCGCCAATCGTGACTCTTGGGTCCGAAGCACCATAGCCATTAACAAAGACGGCTCCAGTCTCTAATTGACGAGTAATCTTATCGGCCAGCGTATCGTCTGCCGTCCATACCGTTGCCGCTAAACCAAACTCACTATTATTCGCGAGTTCCAAGGCATGCTCTGCATCGCGCGCTACCGTTAACGTCGCTACCGGACCAAATACTTCTTCACGGAAAGCCGTCATGGTTTCAGTCACCTCCGCTAAAATAGTCGGCGCATAATAGTTACCATCGCCCTCTACTTTCTCGCCACCACAGACTAAACGAGCGCCTTCAGCTAGTGTTTTCTCGACTTGATGGTGTAACTCGTCACGCAGGTCGTAACGCGCCATTGGCCCTAAATAGGTGGCATCGAGCGTTGGATCACCCATTGATAAATCAGCAACTGCTTGAGTAAATTTTTGCTCAAATTGTTGAGCTATGCTCTCTTCAATAATAAAGCGCTTCGCCGCCATACAGACTTGCCCGGTATTTTGGTAACGACCAATCACCGCCGCTTTTACCGCTTCATCAAGATCGGCATCGGCTAACACAATAAACGGGTCAGAACCGCCTAATTCTAGGACGGTTTTCTTCAAGGCCGCACCCGCTTGCGCCGCAATCGCTGAGCCTGCACGCACGCTTCCGGTTACAGCAACCGCTGCAACGCGTGAATCGGCAATTAATGCAGAAACGCCATCATTATCCACATTTACGATATCGAAAATTCCTGCAGGGGCATCGAGTTTATCGAAAATATCCTTCATTAAATAGGCACAGCCCATGACGTTTGGGGCATGTTTCAGCAAATAAGTATTCCCAGCGAGTAACATCCCCGCTGCACCACGAAGAATCTGCCAGTACGGGAAATTCCACGGCATGACGGCAAGGATTGTCCCCAGAGGCCGGAATTCCTGCCAGGCTTTTTTATTCTCCACTTGCGTTGGCTGGGGAGCTAAAACTGCCGGGCCGTGCTCGGCATACCATTCACAGACTTGCGCGCATTTGTTCACTTCGGCACGAGATTGGGTGATAGGTTTACCCATTTCACGCGTAGCCATTGCTGCTAACTCTTCATTACGCTCCCGCAGTGCCGCAGCAAGCTGTAACAGGACCTTACGACGATCCTCTAACGAAACCTCACGCCAAGCTTTCTGTGCTTCTGCAGTACGGCGGACAATTGCCTCGCACTCATTTTGATTAATGAATGGATACTCTTTGATCAGCTGGCCAGTGGCCGGATTACGAGAATGGGGATGTGACATAGCAACCTCATAACGAATGAATGACGAATGAATTAACAATGACAACAACATTACGTGTTTTTAATGTCTAATAAAAATGAATAATTAAAACAAAGTTATTCTCTAAAAAAGAATAACTAATTACGATGGCTTGGCCGGGTTAGGATTCGACTCGACAGGTTCATCTTCGCTGGTATTCACCATCGTATTAATAATATCCGCCTCATCAATGACTGGATTTAACGCAGCAGTTAATGGCGAGCTCACCAGGCCATCGGTAAGCGGCACGTGCGCAACGGCCTCTTCTTGTAGACGCTTAGGCACGGGGAGAGTTTTCCAGCTAAGTGCGAAAATTGTTCCGCCGCAGACGACAAAAAATAGATAGAGCATATTTCCCCCAAAGGACTCCATTAACGCCCCGGTAACGAGGGGGCCAATACTGGCACCAATCCCGTAAGACATTAATAGACAAGCGGTTAACGATACACGGCGCTCTGGGGTGATTCGGTCATTGGCAATGGCCACCGCCAATGGATAAAGAGCGAACTGCACCATACTGGCGATAAAAGCGATCGACATGAGTACAATAAAAGAGATGTGTACGAGAAAAACCAGCGGTAACGATGCTAAGACATAAAGCGATGAGGTCGCTAATAACAGCCTTTGTCGTTCATAACGGTCAGAGAGCCAACTCAGCGGAAACTGGGTGACCAATCCGGCAAAAATCGTTAAGGCCATAAATAGACCGACCTGTGACGTATCAAACGATAAAGTGCTGGCATAGACTGGCGCCATCCCATAAAAAGCGCCGATGATCATCCCTGTTACTAAGGTAATCACTAATATCCGAGGAATATTTTTAAAAAAATAGCCCAGCTCCAACGGTGCGGGAGACATAGGTTGAACCTTAGTACGCGTCGTCAAAGCAATCGGGACCAAGCAGAGTGAGAAGCAAAGGCCAACAATCAATAAAGGAATGAGTTGATTACTAAAGTGTAACGTTAATATCACCTGCCCTGCAGAGAGTCCTAAATAGGTGGCAACCATATATAGACCGAAAATCACACCACGTTGCTGAGGTTCAGCTTGATCGTTTAACCAACTCTCCAACACCATGTATTGGCACATCATCGCTAAACCGATGATAAAGCGTAAGGCGATCCAAACCGGTACCCAATCGGTCATCCCATGGCCGATAACCGAGGCAGTAATAATACCGGCACAAGCAACGTATGCTCGGATATGACCGACTCTCGCTATGAGGTTATGGCCAACTTTGCCGCCAATCACTAACCCGATATAGTTAGCCGCTGTGATGGCACCAATCATCGCACCTGAAACGTGTTGCAAACTCAAGCGTAACGAGACCCAAGTGGTCAATAAGCCGGAACCCAGCAGTAAAAGAAGCGTGGCAAAATAGAGAGGCAGAAAGGTATTAACAATTTTGTGCATAGCAGTATTCCAAAGAGTGATTACGATGGTGCTGACACGGTACAGAACAATATAGGGCTGGAGAGACTCCAGCCCAAATGATAGCGTTACAAATTCGGGAAGTTAATATGATTCCCCGGTGCTTCACGATGAAGGTGGATAAAGTTAAGGTGTCTCTCATACTGATCCAGCATATCGATAATCACCTGCTCTTTACTATAGCCAATCAAATCATTACCTTGGCTACCTTCGACCAAGAAAGTTTCTAAACGATAGTAGGTTGATTTACCGCTTCGCGCACGGTAAGTGAAGCCCGGTATCGCATATTTCTGTGGCCAAATTTCGTATAAGAAGTTCTGTTCTTCTCCAAGGTTCACCATTAGTGATAGATGGCCCAAGCCACCTTCTTCTTCAGGAGGTAAACGTTGCAGTTCAACATTTGCTCCTCTCACCTCAAGCTCTTTCGCAACATCTTGCATCGCCGGATAACAGATCGTATCCATCATCTGCTCAGTATAACGACTGCCTGGATAGGTCATCAGACGGGTTAGACGTTTCTTCCAAGAGAGACGATCGTTCGCATTCGCTAGATACGGCGCGGTATCCCTACTCGCACTGGCGCGGCGGAAATCTTCAACCCGTAAGGATTTAAATAATCCGGCCATCACGAAGAATATAACGAAGCTAAAAGGTAGCCCCATGATCACCGTGGTATTCTGTAGAGCAGAAATACCATTAGCCATCAACATCCCTAAGGTTAATACACCAATGGTGACTGACCAGAAAATACGCACCCAATTAGGAGAATCTGAGTTGATATCCTTTAAGCGAGTGGTGAAGTTACCCAATACTAATGAACCTGAATCCGCAGAGGTAACATAAAACAGTAACCCGGTAATGGTCGCCACTGAGGCACTGAAAGTAAATCCTGGATAGTGCGCTAATAGGCTATAAAAACCACGCTCTGGGTGAGCAAGCACCTCTTGAGCGAAGGCATGGTCACCATGAATGATTTCATAGAGGGAGGCATTACCAAATACCGATAACCATAACAAAGTAAAGGTAAATGGA
Organism: Tatumella ptyseos; assembly: GCF_030552895.1. Lineage (NCBI taxonomy): Bacteria > Pseudomonadati > Pseudomonadota > Gammaproteobacteria > Enterobacterales > Erwiniaceae > Tatumella > Tatumella ptyseos. The sequence continues at coordinate 2,578,182 of NZ_CP130649.1, forward strand.
ATGATTAACGTACCCAATACGAACTCACGAATTGTCCGTCCACGGCTGATACGCGCTAAGAACAGCCCCACAAACGGTGACCAAGCCACCCACCATGCCCAGAAAAACAGCGTCCAGTTATTCATCCATTGTGTCGGACGGTCGAAGGCAAAGGTATCAAGTGCCATCCCCATAAAGCGGTTAACGTAGTCACCAATATTCAGCACAATAGCGTTAAGTAGGAAACTGGTATCACCGACACACAAGACAAAAATAATCAATCCTAACGCGAGCAATACATTAAGCTCGGACAGCAATCGAATACCTTTATCCACCCCTGACGTTACAGAGATGGTTGCAATGACAACCGATAGCACGATCAATGCGGCTTTAGCGGCCAAGCTGTCAGGGATATGGAAGAGGACGCTCAAACCATAGTTTAACTGTACCACCCCAATGCCAAGCGTGGTGGCGATACCAAAAATGGTCCCGATAACCGCTGCAATATCAACGGTGTGGCCAATCGCACCATTCACCCGCTTACCAAAAATCGGATATAACGCAGAACGGATGGTGAGGGGTAAATTATAGCGATAGCTAAAGTACCCTAATGCAATCCCCATTAAGGCATACATCGACCAACCAGTAATACCATAGTGGAACAGCGTCCAGACCATTGATTGACGCGCAGCTTCAATAGTCTCCCCCGCACCTTGCGGTGGTTGCATGTATTGTGTCACAGGCTCAGCCACCGAGAAGAACATCAAGTCGATGCCGATTCCGGCTGCAAAGAGCATCGCTGCCCAACTCGAGAGACTAAATTCAGGTTTCGATTGTTCAGGACCAAGTTTAATTGACCCATAACGAGAGGCAGCGATATACACAACAAAGACCATGTAGATCACAGCCGCTAGCATGTAATACCAGCCAAAAGTGGCCGATACCCAGTTCACGGTTTTCAAAATCCAAGCCGCGGAGAGGTCACTATAGAGAATAGTGGTCAGCGCAAATAATAAAATCAGTCCGGCTGAAGTATAAAAAACAACCGGATTAATTTTATTATTTCCGGTAGCAGGTGGTGTTGTCATTCTTTACCTCAATCCTCTTTCCAAGGGTAAGTAAAATCATCAGGCCGATGCTTAACCGATTAAGTATTGCATCGATTAGTATTTTTGAAAGGCCCACTCCTTCTTTATCTCCCCCAGCATAACAATTTATTTTTTTATATTGAACAATCAATCAAAAAAAGTTTTAATAAAGGGGATTTGATAATTCAGGAGTAACGGTGATGCCTAAAGTAGGTATGCAACCCATTCGGCAGCGACAATTGATTGATGCCACCCTTGCAACCATTAACGAAGTGGGACTGCATTACGCCACCATTTCACAGATTGCTAAACGGGCGGGCGTCTCAACAGGCATCATCAGTCACTACTTCGGTGATAAAAATGGGCTACTTGAAGCCACGATGCGCGATATTACGTCTAAACTACAACTAGCCATTTTGGGAAGGTTGAAAACGCTAGCGGGCGCCTCGGCGGAAGAGCGGCTGAGCGCTATCGTCGATGCGAACTTCGATGAAACACAGGTTCATCCTGCCGTTGCGAAAGCTTGGTTAGATTTTTGGGCCAGCAGCCTGCACCAACCTGGGTTACACCGATTGCAAAAGATTAGCAGCCGCCGGTTATTTTCGACGCTCACGGCTGAGTTCCATAAAGAATTAGATAAAGCCTCCGCGCGTGTTGCGGGATATGGGTTAGCCGCACTCATTGATGGACTTTGGTTACGTGCGGCGCTCAGCGGAGACCCTTTCGATCCGCAAATGATTAAAACTATTACTCGACAATTTATTCGCCAACAATTGGCGAATACTCAATCTTAACGACGGAGAACAACGATGTCCCAATTCGCTGAACAGTTACTGTATATCGATGGTGCCTACGTCCCTGCACAGAGCGGTTCCACGTTTGAGACGGTTAACCCTGCAAATGGTCAAGTGTTAGCCAATGTCCACGCCGCAGGTAAAGCCGATGTTGATAACGCGGTAGCGGCTGCGCAGAAAGGCCAAAAAATTTGGGCTGCTATGACGGCAATGGAACGCTCTCGTATTTTACGTAAGGCTGTCGACATTTTACGTGAACGTAACGATGAACTGGCCGCGCTGGAAACCCTCGATACAGGTAAACCTTTTAGTGAGACTTCCGCAGTGGATATCGTCACAGGTGCCGATGTCTTGGAATATTACGCAGGCTTAATCCCGGCCATCGAAGGTCAACAAATTCCCCTGCGTGATACCTCCTTCGTCTATACACGTCGCGAACCGCTAGGCGTCGTTGCAGGAATTGGGGCATGGAACTATCCAATTCAAATCGCACTATGGAAATCCGCGCCGGCGCTCGCCGCAGGTAATGCGATGATTTTCAAACCCAGCGAAGTGACACCACTTACCGCGCTAAAACTGGCAGAAATCTACACTGAAGCTGGCGTGCCAAACGGTGTCTTCAACGTATTACCGGGCCTTGGTGCTGAAACCGGACAAGCCCTGACTGAACACCCAGGTATTGATAAAGTCTCCTTCACCGGTGGTGTGGTCAGCGGTCGTAAAGTCATGGCAAATGCAGCAGGATCAACGTTAAAAGACGTCACCATGGAACTAGGTGGTAAATCACCGCTGATTATCTGTGACGATGCCGACCTCGACCTGGCTGCCGATATCGCCATGATGGCCAACTTCTACAGTTCAGGCCAAGTATGTACCAACGGTACCCGTGTGTTTATTCCGGCACAGCATAAAGCTGAGTTTGAACAAAAAATCTTAGCCCGAGTGAAAAATATCCGCGCTGGCGACCTTAATGACGCAGAAACCAACTTCGGTCCTCTCGTCAGCTTTGCTCACCGCGATAACGTGATGCGTTTTATCGAATCAGGTATCAAAGGCGGAGCAACGCTTCTGGCAGGCGGTAAGCGTATGACAGGCGAAGCTTTCGATAATGGTGCCTGGGTCGAGCCGACAGTCTTTACCGATTGCCGGGATGATATGGAAATCGTGCAAGAAGAGATTTTCGGACCGGTAATGTCCATCCTAAGCTACAACGACGAAGCAGAAGTGGTTCGTCGCGCCAATGACACGAATTTCGGCCTCGCTGCAGGGGTTGTTACCCAAGAATTGAATCGTGCTCACCGCATTATTCACCAACTGGAAGCCGGGATTTGCTGGATTAATACTTGGGGTGAGTCAGCAGCAGAAATGCCTGTTGGCGGTTACAAACACTCAGGCGTTGGCCGTGAGAATGGTCTAGTGACCTTAGAACACTATACTCAAATCAAATCGGTGCAAGTTGAACTGGAACGCTTCCAGTCAGTATTTTAATCCACAGAATTGAGGAATAAATAATGGAATACGATTATATCATTATTGGTGCCGGTTCTGCCGGTAACGTACTGGCAACGCGCCTGACTGAAGATAAAGACACGACGGTTCTCCTGCTCGAAGCAGGAGGCCCCGATTACCGTTTAGATTTCCGTACCCAAATGCCTGCGGCATTAGCCTTCCCTCTGCAAGGCCGCCGTTACAACTGGGCCTATGAAACTGAACCAGAGCCTTATATGAACAACCGCCGCATGGAATGTGGTCGAGGTAAAGGCCTAGGGGGATCATCCCTCATCAATGGTATGTGCTACATCCGTGGTAATGCGATGGATCTCGATGGTTGGGCGAAACGCCCCGGTTTAGAAAACTGGAGCTATTTAGACTGCCTGCCCTACTATCGTAAAGCGGAAACTCGTGATATCGGCCCTAACGACTATCATGGTGGCGAAGGTCCGGTGAGTGTTGCAACGCCGAAAACCGGTAACAATCCACTCTTTGCTGCCATGATTGAAGCCGGTGTCCAAGCAGGCTACCCTCGAACGGATGACCTAAATGGTTACCAGCAGGAAGGCTTTGGCCCTATGGACCGTACCGTCACGCCTAATGGACGTCGTGCAAGTACAGGTCGAGGCTATCTTGACCAAGCGAAAAGCCGCAGTAACTTAACGATTGTGACTCATGCAACGACCGACAAAATTGTCTTTAACGGTAAGCGTGCAAGCGGTGTCGATTACCTTACTGGCGGCAGTAAGACGCCACAACACGCCGAGGCGCGTCGTGAAGTTTTACTCTGCGCTGGCGCTATTGCTTCTCCTCAGATCCTACAACGCTCTGGCGTAGGCTCTGCTGAATTATTGAATAAATTCAATATTCCAGTAGTACACGACCTGCCAGGGGTCGGCGAGAACCTGATGGATCACTTAGAGCTGTATTTACAGTATGAATGTAAAGAGCCAGTATCCCTGTACCCAGCACTACAAATGCATAATCAGCCTAAGATCGGTGCCCAGTGGCTGTTCCAAGGTAAAGGCATTGGTGCAAGCAACCAATTCGAAGCGGGCGGATTTATCCGTAGCCGCGAAGAGTTCGAGTGGCCAAACATTCAGTACCACTTCTTACCGGTTGCGATTAACTATAATGGCACCAACGCTGTCGACGAGCATGGCTTCCAATGCCACGTAGGCTCAATGCGTTCACCAAGCCGTGGTCATGTTCGTATCAAGTCTAATGACCCTTACGAGCATCCGGCGATACTCTTTAACTACATGTCTCATGATCAAGACTGGCAAGAGTTCCGTGACTGTATTCGACTCACGCGTGAAATTATCAACCAACCTGCGTTAGATAAGTACCGTGGTCGCGAGATCAGTCCTGGTTTAGACTGCCAAACCGATGAGCAGCTAGATGAGTTCGTGCGTAACCATGGTGAGACCGCTTACCACCCATGCGGAACCTGTAAAATGGGTACTGACCCTATGGCAGTGGTCGATAACGAAGGGCGTGTACACGGTATGCAGGGGCTTCGCGTAGTCGATGCCTCGATTATGCCTGAAATCATTACTGGTAACTTAAACGCCACTACCATCATGATTGGTGAAAAAATTGCCGACCTGATCCGTGGTAAGGGTGCGCTACCGCGCAGTACTGTAAGCTACTATGTAGCCGGTGATGCGCCTGCTCGAAAAGAGCCGATGAGAAAACCAGCATAATTATCTGACTTCTGCTTAAGGGCGATACTCAACGTATCGCCCTTTTTTTTCCTGAAATATTGTCACCTCCCCCTCCTACACATTCGGATAAATTCATAATTAGAAATATTTATTTATGAAAATCTAAAAATACCCTTAATCAATGCTTACAACTCTTTACCTTTTGTTAAAAAATATGAATAATGCGAACGCTCCTGATAACCATTCTCATTGGTATTTACAAGGTAACCTCGTGAAAAAAATAAAAATATCGCGCCTTCATTCATGGAATTAACAAAATTAGGCGTCTTTGCAGGATTATGTGTCGGATTAACTACGCCGGCCATCGCTGACACAGCAAGTAACACCTCTAAACAAATCAGTGATACGAGCGATAGTAAGAAGAGTGATAATACCCTTATCATTAAAGCGGCTCTTCCATCACTCTATGTGCCGAAATCACTTACAGATCCTAAATTTACACGCCCTCTCGCTGACACCACTCGTACCGTGACAGTGGTTCCTGAAAAAGTGATCCAAGAGCAACATGCAACCACGCTTACCGATGCAATGAAAAACGTTGCCGGCGCTGGCGCATTTTTTGCGGGGGAAAATGGCAGTTCAACTACAGGCGACGCGATTTATATGCGTGGCGTCGATACCTCAAATAGCATCTACGTAGATGGTATTCGCGATATTGCTGCGGTAAGCCGTGATACATTTAATATCAGCAGCGTCGAAGTCCTTAAAGGACCTTCAGGTTCCGACTATGGCCGTAGCGCGCCCTCTGGCTCGATCAACATGATCACTAAAAAGCCTGAGTTATCGACCAGTGTCGATGGATCATTAAGTTATGGTAGTGCATCGAATCGCCGTGCAACCGTCGACTACAATCAAATGATCAACGATAACGCTGCATTTAGAATCAATATGATGGGTGACAATGGTCACGATAATACCCGCGATAAAGTCAGCCATGAAAAATATGGTTTTGCCCCTTCGATCGCTTTTGGATTAGAGACTGACACTCGCCTTTATCTCGATTATGTTCATGTTCACCAGAACAATACGCCAGATGGCGGTATTCCGACGATAGGGTTGCCGGGTTATAGTGCACCAGCTGGCTACTCAGCACTCAACAGCGCAAGTAAAGTGAACCGTCATAACTTCTATGGCACCGACTCAGACTACGATAAATCGAGCACTGATAGCGCGACAATGCGTTTTGAGCATGATTTCTCCGACGTGACGACAATAAGAAATACTACTCGCTGGGCGCAAACTAGCCAAAAATACCTAATGACTGCCGTAATGGGTGGTGCATCAAATATTCAAACTCATGGTTCCAGTAATGTTGATGATTGGACGTGGAGCCGTTTAGCGAATACCCGTGACTCCGTGAATAAAATCTTAACTAACCAGACGAACTTAACCACTAAGTTCAGTACGGGGAGTGTTAAGCACGATGTGAGCACTGGGGTCGAATTTACTCATGAAAGCCAAACTATTCGTGGGCTAAATGCCATCTCGCCACCTGCTGTGAATATCTATCATCCCGATAGTTCTATTTCTGTGGGTGGACTGTCTCGCAATGGTGCAGATGCACATGGTACTACCGATACCTTCGGGATTTACGCGTTCGACACACTTCAACTTACCGATAAGTTCGAGATTAACGGCGGCGCTCGTCTCGATAGCTATCAAACCGATTACAAGTCTGCAACCGCTTGTGGTGGCACCGGCCGAGGAGCTGTAGCCTGTAGCGCTGGAGTGGCAAAAGGTACTCCAGTCAGAACCGTCGATACCAGTAAAAGCGGAAACTTGTTTAACTGGAAAGCGGGAGCCTTGTATCATCTGACCGAGCAAGGTAACGTTTACGCTAACTACGGGATTTCACAGCAACCGCCGGGTGGGAATAACTTCCAGCTGACCGCAAGCTCCACCACCTCTAAAAATGCGAATAGTACTGACTTTCAGCCGCAAAAAGCGGCGACAGCCGAGATCGGAACTAAGTGGAACCTTATGGATAGCCGCTTACTGCTAACAGCTGCTCTCTTCCGTACGGATATCAAAAATGAAGTTGAGCAAGATGCCAGCACGAAAGACTATTCACAAGTCGGGCGCAAACGTGTTGAAGGCTACGAGTTGACAATTAGTGGCGATATCACGGATAACTGGCATGCATTAGCGGGCTATACGTTGCAAAACGCGAAAGTGTCCGAAGGAAAAGCGGTGAATAACGATGGGTCTAAATACCTGAGTTATACACCTCGTCACGCATTCACTGCTTGGACGACCTACCAAATCACCTCTGACTGGGTCGCCGGTGCAGGAGCCCGTTATGTGGGTAGCATGCATCGTGGGACAGATGGTGCAGTCGGTACGCCGGATACTATCGATAACTATTGGGTAGCCGACGCGATGACAAGTTACCAAGTGAATCGCAACCTCGACCTCCAGTTAAATGTATATAATTTGTTTGATAAGCACTATGTGCAATCGATCAACAAAAGTGGCTATCGTTATCACCCCGGTGCAGAACGCAGCTGGATGTTAACGGCTAACGTACACTTTTAATTTTCATCCAATGCTGTGGCATAGTGCCACAGCATTCTTGTTATTGAGTCCGTAGACTATGATGCATCATATAAAAGGCGTACTGACTGACGATCAACTCGCCACCCTCACTCAGCATCTTGCCCAAGCTGAATGGATCGACGGCAGGGTGACGACTGGCCAACAAGGTGCGGCAGTTAAAAGTAATGAGCAGGTAAATACCCACTCAGAACTGTACGATCAGCTTCAGCAGTTCGTTCTCCAAGCAATTAATCAACATCCCCAATTTTTTAGTACCACACTCCCGGTCAATATCTCAGCGCCTCTATTTAACCGCTATCAAGGTGGTGGGAACTATGGCTTTCATGTTGACGGTGCAGTAAGGCGTGAAGAAAACCACTGGTTACGTACCGATATCTCCGCCACATTGTTTCTTAATGACCCTGAAAGTTATCAAGGTGGTGAACTGGTTATTCAAGATACCTTTGGACAACATAACGTTAAACTCCCCGCTGGCGATATGGTGATTTATCCATCCAGTAGCTTGCACTGCGTGACTCCCGTCGAGAGTGGTCAACGTGTTGCATCCTTTATGTGGATACAATCGATGGTACGTGACGAAAAAAAGCGCGCAATGTTGGGGCAACTCGATAGTGATATTCAACAGCTTGCCGTGATTGAGGGGAGCGATGAAACACGAATGAATTTATTAAATCTTTACCACAACTTATTGCGCGAATGGAGTGAAATCTAGGCACTAACCATTAAGCCTACTTATCACTAAAACCGATCATTGTCTCTCCCATCGCGAACTGTTATGTTGTCTTCATACAGTTAAGTTACGGATAAAGAGTTTATGAAACAGCGGGTCGGTATCATTTTTGGCGGGAAATCAGCAGAACATCAAGTTTCATTACAATCAGCGCGAAACATATTAGAAGCGATTGATAAAACGAAATTCGATGTCGTTCTGTTGGGAATAACAAAACAAGGACAATGGTGTAGCTATCATGTCGATAACTTCCTGACTAATCCGACCGATCCTAAACGCATTGAGCTCGCTAAGGCCGACGGAACGCTACAACTACAACCAGGCCAGCAACAAGCAATCAGCTCTTCATCTGCGATCGACCTTTCACAGCTTGATATTATTTTCCCTATCGTTCACGGTACCTTAGGCGAAGATGGTACGCTGCAAGGTTTATTACGTATCTTGAATTTACCTTTCGTCGGATCTGACGTGTTAGGCTCGGCAATCAGTATGGATAAAGATGTCACCAAGCGTCTATTACGAGATGCTGGATTAAATATCGCACCGTTTATCACGTTAACGCCAAGTAATAGTGAAACGATCGACCTTAAGGAGGTGGTATCGGAACTCGGCTTACCTTTATTCGTCAAACCTGCTAATCAAGGCTCATCAGTGGGTGTGAGCAAAGTTGAGACACTTGCTCAGCTAGCTCCAGCGATTCAGGAAGCCTTCCGCTTCGACCGTAAAGTGTTGGTCGAAACAGCCATTAACGGGCGCGAAGTAGAATGCGCCGTGTTGGGGAATGAACATCCGCAAGCCAGTCGCTGCGGAGAGATAGTCCTTTCTGATCAATTCTATTCTTACGAAACCAAATATATCAACGAACAAGGCGCGCAAGTGAAGGTCCCTGCTGATATCGATGAAACGACGGAGAATAAAATTAGAGACATTGCGCTCAAAGCTTACCAAGCCGTTGAGTGTTTTGGCCTAGCAAGAGTCGATGTATTCCTTACCCCGAGTGGTGAAGTGATTATTAACGAGATTAATACATTACCTGGCTTTACTAATATCAGTATGTATCCAAAGTTATGGCAGGCGAGTGGCTTAAGCTACCAAGATCTCATTACTAAATTGCTAGAATTGGCAGTCGAACGCCATCAACAACAAAACAAAATTATGTCGGCATTTGATCACTAAGTGCCGGACTACCCTCGGACCAATCGGGGGTAGTCAAATTTCGTCCTTCTGCCTTGGAAATATAGAGCCGTGAATCAGCTTTACTCACTAAGCGAGTAATCAAGTGCGACCACTCTTCACCATTCTTCGTATTCGCTACTTCAAGTCCTAAACTGACCGTGATAGAGAGTGTACGGTCTGTCAAAGAAAAATCATGGCGCGCGATCCATAGACGTAAAGCTTCAGCATGTTGGTAAAGTTGATCAGCCGAAATATCTAACCCAATTAGCGCAAATTCTTCCCCACCAAATCGTGACACATAAAACCGCTGACTATAGTCACGTTTCAGAATGTAGCCTAATTCACTGAGTACGGAATCACCCGCCTGATGACCAAAATTGTCGTTTATTGCTTTGAAATAATCGATATCGAACAAAATCATTCCGACTCTACGTCCCGGCTGAACCGGAACATCACTCAACTTTTCAAAAAGACCGGCCCGCGACAGAACCTGCGTCAGAAAATCGGTATTGGCTCGGATCTCTAAACGGCGATTCAGTGTCTTCACCGCATCAATAGTAACGGAAACCATAAAGGGTGTGAGTACCATTGCCGCGACACCTAATCTAATCGAAACGAGCGTCATTATCTCTGGCGGACTCTGTGCCGAGTGCTCACCGATTAAATTCTCGTAAACCATCATGATCTCTAAAATACCGACCAGAAAGGTTACAAGCGCAGAAACGAAAACCGGTAGCACTAGTGCGCACCAGATAAGCACGGGTAATGGGAAAGCGATACTACCTGGCCCACTAATTAGCGCGGAACCTAGAAAAAGAAGAGGTACCGAAAGTACCGCTAATACCGAGGTTCGCTGCCAGACAAACTTTTGAGAACGTTTAAAACTAAGGATGAGCGGGAGAATCATCAATCCGGTAGAAAATTGTTCACTGACCCATAATGCAATATTTAACAGAATATCGGTGAGGTTTTTTTGCTCAGCACTAAAAATCCCCCCCCATATTCCTGAAAGTGAGGCGGCAGCAAGACAGACTGGAAATAAAATGAGTACTTGTTTAGGCGTTAGCTGATCACTATGGCTATTCCAAAAGCCTCTTAAGCCTATTGCCACCACAGCAATAAAGATGATATTTGCCAGATTGAGTAAAATTGCTGAGGAGAGCCATCCCGAAAAAAGATAATCATTAAGAAACATCGCTAACCCACAAGCCAGATAATTGATCAGCCGATGGGTTGAGGGATAGCGCACAAAAATGCCAGCTATCACCGCGTTAACTATCCAGAACATCGAAAGTAGCAGGGGTAAACGTAAATGGCTGCTTACATAACAAAGAAGAAATGTCAGAAAAAACAGTGCGATAGTATCAAGAATACCGCGAAATCTATTTATAGAGGCTATCTTTTCCATATGAGTTAATGCGCAGCGCATGTCCTTTTCGAGCGGATAAGACCGGGCTACAATCATCCATTAGCCCAATAGCTAACCATTTAACCATAAATTTTATGAATGGATAATAGCAAACTGTGCCTCTCAGAATGCGCTTAAGGCGTATCCTTCCAAACACGCAGCGATTGTTTTCTCACCTCAAGCTTGTCTGTCGGCCTCATAGAAGAGTAATGCTGGCTTAACCCAGACTCCCAATCGCCATAGCTCGGATTCGGTAAAACGAAAAACTCGGTACCAAATTTCTCCCGATTTTGTGCCACAAATTCACGGCGCTGACTATTATCTTTGTGCCAAGTGGCTTGGCCGAAATCATTTAAGTTGTCCCCGACATACACGACCACCTGATAACCTTTAGCCTTGATGCTATCGAATCGTGCTTGCTTATTACTGGTGGAAGTATTGAGTAATAATGTTTCTGGGGAGACGCCTGGGAAACCGAGTGCGCGAAGATTATCAACGGTTGCTTGACGATCTTGCTCTGCGCGGTTTGAGACATAAAAGATAATCCCACCATGGCTATCGATATAGCGTGCAAACTCAACAGCGCCAGGAATCGCTAACGCTTGTTCGGCATGCGTCCACTGTGACCATGTAGCATCAGTAAAAGGAACTTCCTGTTTTGCTGCCCACGCTTGATAAGCGCTGTTATCAATCATGGTTTCATCCAGATCGACAATAACTGCCGGAGAATGTGTGCCCTTAGCGGCAGCTTGTTGAAAAGCAGACGTCGCAAATCTAAAGGTTTGTAATGCGATTGCCTGGTATTCTCCTGACTGCTGCATCCAGTTAACTGCCATGGTGGATTGGTCGGCCAAACGTTGGTCGGCTAGTTTCTGCTGTGAGGAACATGCGCAAAGTAGGCTGATCAACGTAACGCAAAACATAGATTTCATCGTAGTCGTCATGGCAATTATCCGATTATCTTAGTCAGTATTAGAGTTTTACTGAGCGTAAAACAACAAAGCGTGCATCGGAAGCAATTAATTGGCAGTTACCAAATAATTTTTTTAATTTCCGGTGATAATCAAGATGACGGTTACCTATCACACGTAACTCTCCGCCATACCCCAAGCACCGCTTTGCGTCTCTAAACATTTGCCAAGCTATGTGATCGGTAATAACACTTTGTTGGTGGAACGGAGGATTACAGAGTACCGCTTGCAAACTTCCACCGGTAAAACCGCTTAAACTGTTATTGACCGTGAACTCACAGCGAGAGCGATCATCCGGTAAGTTTTTCTCGACATTGAGCTGACTCGAAGCCACTGCCATCCATGATTCATCGACAAAATGAACTTTGGCTTCTGGGTTTTGTTCCAGTGCTAATAATCCAACCACGCCATTACCACAGCCTAAATCGACAATAGTACCTTCAAGTTGCGAAGGGAGGTGTTGTAAGAATAGGCGAGCACCAATATCGAGAGATTGACGTGCAAAAACGTTAGCATGATTATGCACGGTATATGGCGTATTCTCTAACGGCCAACTTAATATTCCATTATTTGCAGCGGGCTGTTCAGCGGTCAGTTTCGCGAAAACAAGACGCGATTTTTTCCAAGCAAGCGAAGTATGTGTCTCACCCAACCACTTTTCAAAAAGCTCAAGGGTCGACTTATGGATATCTTTTGCTTTCGCTGCAGCGATAATAATAGTCTCTACCGTGACGACTTGACGTAATGCTTGTAGTTGATGTTCAAGTAGGGCTAAAGTCTTCGGTATTTTGATGACCACCGCCGCCATGCCTTGAGGTAACTCAGCGAGGCTATCAAGAAATCTTACATTACTGGCAGGGAATTCATTGGTCGCCAGATTATGCAATGTGGCTTGTTGGCTAATGAACGAATCACTGACTTGCCACACTTGGCGAGGCTGAAGCCCACAAGTCAATGCACCGAAATTATCATTCATTACGAGAATAGGTCCTTCTGGTAATGACTGCTGGAGTAAATATTCATCTGCGGAATCCCATGCTTGTAAGTTGGGATCTGCCGCATTGGCTGGGAATCGATTGAGGGTAAGCGATTGCCCACTTACTTGCAGTTCATTCATCAAGGTTTTCTCTGTCTATTCGGATAATCATTAACGCGGCGAAGTATACGCAGTTTCTACGCTAAACCCAACCATCCTCACTGCTTCGTCCTATAAGAAGGTTTCTGCCTGTTGGATCAAGCTTGTTTTCGTTAAAGCCCCTACAAATTGACGTTGCTGAGGGTTATTTAACACCGGTAACCTTTCGAGGGTAACATGGCTGAAGGCTTCCCACCCTTGCTTTAAGGTTTGATCTTGGAAAACATGAGGAAAGTTCGTCTCCATCACCTGTGCGACAGGCGTGTTTAGCGTAATGTCTTCAGCTAATACTTTCTCAACAATCTGGTGGATAGAGACTACCCCCAAGAACCGCTGTTGTTCATCGATGATATAGACATAGCGTTCCCGCTTATGTCCACTGGCAGTGAGTGCTTGCTGCACTGAGTCTTGAGGCGAAAGACAAGCCCCTGGAATAATCACTTCGCTAATACGCGTCTGGTCGAATGTGAATTTCGCATTGGCTCGAGAAAAGTGCGTACCGATGAGAGGATAAGTCGTAGGAGAGTGACATTGATAAGTCACCATCGTCGCCACGACACAGGCAATCATTAAGGGGAATAATAAGCTGCTGTTAAGAGTCATTTCCATAACCATTAATATCGCCATCAGCGGTGCTTGTGAAATGGCCGCAAGGACTGCCGCCATCCCAATGGCTCCAAACAGCCATGGACTCGCTTGCGTAATCCCAAGATGCTGGCTAACAATACCGAAAATTCCACCTAAGGTTGCCCCAATCATTAAGGCAGGAGTGAACATTCCCCCTACAGCCCCAGAGCCGACGGAACAGCTTGTCGCAATAACTTTAAGCACCAGTAAAATTAGCAGCGTCGGCAGTAAATAGTGGCCAGCAAAGAGATTAACAATAACCTCATAGCCGTTACCTAATATTGCTGGAGAGATAATCGCCAGCCCCCCTACCGCAATCCCACCACAGGCTAAACGAACCGGGAGTAAAGGAATATGGTTGAAAAGTTGACGACTTTTCTGCGTGAGGGTAATAAAACCAAATCCAACTAATCCGCTGATCACGGCCAAAATAACGGTAATCATTAGCGGTGCGATCTGTATCGAGAAGTGTACGTCCATTAAGGGATAGAGCGGCGAACGAAAGCCTAAGCCCCACATAGTAAGGACTGCTGTGACTGCCGACAACATAATGGGGATAGTTCGTTGTAAGGCAGAAATACCAAAGGCAATCTCCGCCACAAAAATAGTCGATGCTAAAGGGGCATGGTAAACAGAGGCTAGCCCCGCCGCCGCCGCCATAGCGACTATATCAGTATTGGCTAAAGCGAATCGCTTAGGGACAAAACGAGCTAACCAGCTGCCACAAAGTGCGGCCAGCTGTACCATGGGTCCCTCTTTACCGATAGATGCCCCACTGCTAATACTCATTATTGAGGAGCACGCACGAAGCACAGAGGAGCCCGTGGGAACGGCATTGAGCCGTGCATTAATCACATCGAGGTAATCGGATTTAATCGCAGTCTGTCTTTCAAGCTTAACCGCATAATGCAGTAACCCTCCTGCAATCGCCCCGCCACACCCAACAATTAGCGGCCAGCAATACCAGGGCCATACTTGCATCGCTTGAGTAATATCATCGCTACGTCCAAAAACCGCCAGGTTGAACAGCGCAATCAGCATACGAAACAGGAGTGTCACGCAGGCACCGACAATTCCCACGGGAATGGCGATAAATAACCCCTGCCAACTTAGCACGCTATTCTGTATTTTCACCGATTCCTCCCCACATATACCGGCAGTGTAAAGGCTGTTGTGCAATACAACAATCGTTTATGCTCAAGCCCACAATTACTTTAAATAAAGTAAAGTATTTAAAAATATTACAAACAATGATTGTTTATCCACCTTAAATTACCTATTCTGAAGTCAGCAAAGGGGAGTAACTTCAACGCTGACAGATCGTCATTACGTGTGCAAACACCGGTCGTCAGGCAGTACGCAAAGTATTGTAAGTGAGACCTTGCCACTAGGTGAGGTTTGCAATGAGTCCGCTTTGACTGCCGACACCACCCTTTTTTTATTTTAGCGATTAAGGAATTGTCTTATGCAGACTGTCGGCACGCCACTCATGTGGGGTATCTTCTCCGTTATTGTCATCATCATGATAATTATCGATTTGCGGCTACAAAGTTCAGGGCGTTCCGGTAGCATGAGCGTAAAACATGCTGCCTTGTGGTCACTGGTCTGGGTAGGCGTATCGCTCGGCTTCGCCGCGGGTCTTTGGTTTTACCTGCAGCATACAATGGACAGTACTGTGGCTTCAGCACAAACCCTAAACTTCTTGACCGGCTATTTGTTAGAAAAAGCCTTAGCGGTCGATAATGTTTTCGTTTGGCTAATGCTATTCAGTGCTTTCGCTGTTCCTCCCGTACTACAGCAGCGTGTTCTGGTTTATGGCGTTTTAGGTGCCATCGTATTACGAACCCTAATGATTTTTGCCGGCAGTTGGCTAGTTAACGAATTTAGCTGGATCCTTTATATCTTTGGCGCGTTCTTAATTATCACTGGAATTAAGATGTTTTTCTCGAAGTCCGATGAAGAGCATCAGGAAGAAGGACGCATACTACGGTGGCTAAAAAAACGCATGCGGGTGACGGATCAATTAGAAGGTGAAAAATTCTTCGTTATCCGCCAAGGTGTACGTTATGCCACGCCCTTACTATTAGTACTGATCATGGTTGAGTTGAGCGATGTTATTTTCGCAGTGGATTCTATCCCTGCTATCTTTGCCGTGACCACAGACCCCTTCATCGTATTGACCTCAAACCTATTCGCGATACTCGGTCTGCGCGCGATGTACTTCTTGTTGTCAGGTGTGGCTGAAAAATTCAGCTTACTACAGTACGGATTAGCCGTAATTTTAACTTTTATCGGCGTAAAGATGTTGCTAATCGATGTGTGGCATATTCCCACTGGAATTTCGTTAAGTGTGATCGCCACAATCTTGGTGGTAACCTTAGGGTTAAATCATTGGTTAAACATTAGAAAAAAATCATAACATAATAAAACACTGCAAAGGTCCACGTAGCCTTTGCAGTGATACCAATGAATACATAATTAAGCGGATATTATTTCTAAAAACAAATCTATCACGATACTTTACTCCTATTAAAAATCACCTTTCCGACAAGATTCGCTTTAACTTAACTCTCGTTTTCTTATACTGCCGCAGCAAACACGCTTCAATACCGCGTTCTCGCGTGAAGCCCTTTTAAGAAAACAATGAATAAGAAAGAATGATGACTTCAAAATCCACAGGGTTACTAAACTGGATACGTTCGGGAAATTTAATTACTCAAATTATTTTTGCACTGATTGCAGGGATAGTCCTAGCGCTAGTCTCCAAACCGGCTGCGCAAAGTGTTTCATTACTCGGCGAACTATTTGTTCACGCACTGAAAGCCGTTGCCCCCATACTGGTTCTTCTACTGGTTACGGCGTCAATCGCTAACCATCAGCAAGGCCATAAAGTAAACATCCGTCCTATTGTAACGCTCTATTTACTGAGTACTTTCTTTGCAGCTGTCGTTGCCGTAGTCGCTAGCTATCATTTTCCACAAACTCTGATTCTCAATGATGCTCACTCAGCAAGTGAAGCCCCTAAAGGCATTTTAGCTATTGCACAAGGCATCTTACTGAGTATGGTCGTCAACCCTGTCGACGCCGTAATGCATGCTAATTATATTGGTATTTTAGTGTGGGCAATTGCATTAGGGATGGCCTTTAGACATAGCTCTGCGGCAACGCGGAACGTGTTGAATGATTTTTCCTCGGCCATCACCTGGTTAGTATCTAAAGTTATCCGCTGTGCCCCTATTGGTATTTTCGGATTGGTCGCTTCAGTATTAGGGACCAATGGTTTTAGTGCACTGGCCAGCTACCTCCACCTACTGTTACTGCTTATCGGCTGTATGCTGATCATGGCATTGGTCGTTAATCCGATACTGGTGTTTTGGAAAATAAGACGAAACCCCTACCCGCTCGTATTTCTCTGCTTGAAAGAGAGCGGTATCACCGCATTTTTTACCCGTAGTTCTGCGGCAAATATCCCGGTTAACATGGCAATTGCCGAGCGTTTAGGGCTTGATGAAGATACCTATTCTGTCTCTATCCCGTTAGGGGCGAATATCAGTATGGCCGGAGCCTCAATCACCATCACAGTGCTAACGTTAGCGGCGGTCAATACCTTAAACATCAGCATTGATTTGCCTACAGCCATCATGTTGAGCCTCGTTGCTTCACTCTGTGCCTGCGGTGCCTCAGGCGTAGCGGGGGGGTCGTTACTGCTTATCCCAGTGGCCTGTAATATGTTTGGGATCCCGAATGAAGTGGCAATGCAGGTCGTTGCTATTGGTTTTTTAATAAGCGTCCTGCAAGACTCAGCGGAAACTGCCTTAAACTCATCGACCGATTTATTATTCACTGCTGCGGTCTGCCAAACGCCACCCTCAACTAAACACCAATCTTAATCAAGCAGAAGAGCCTCCATTTGACGAGGCTCCTCTCCCCACTTTCTCGTTCCGCCCTTAATAAGCGAAAAATGTCAGCCTATGTAAAAAGGTTGGGATTCTAGGCTGACCTGCGTAAAACTCCCGCAAGTAGGATAATTAAAATGTTTATCACCCTAGAATTTTGTTACACTTAATGGCGTTATGCTAGCAGGGAAGTTGATAAGCGTTTACTTTTCATATCGTTTTCACAGCGCATAATAATAGTACTATTGGTACAAAGGTGTCATACCTTGGCACTGCTGCCAGTTACCTTATTCATTAGGAATGTTAAATGGATACTTTGCAGGCCCTGCTCACCGCACTTTGGCATCAGGATTTCAATACTCTCGCCAACCCATCTTTGGTTTGGATGCTTTACGGTATCTTATTCATCATTATCAGTCTTGAAAACGGACTTTTGCCTGCGGCCTTCCTACCGGGTGACAGCTTACTAATCCTCGTTGGTGTGTTGATTGCGAAGGGAACCATGAGCTTTCCCCTAACAATATTTATTCTTACTACGGCAGCAAGTTTAGGCTGCTGGTTTAGTTACATTCAAGGCAGGTGGCTTGGCAATACCCCTTTAGTGAAAAAGTGGTTATCGCATATTCCTCAAAAATACCACGAACGTACCCATATGTTGTTTGAGCGTCATGGCTTGGCGGCATTATTGATTGCTCGATTTATTGCATTTGTCCGGACCTTATTGCCCACTTTAGCAGGCGTTTCTGGACTGCGCAGTGCGCGCTTTCAAGTCTTTAACTGGCTCAGCGGTTTCCTATGGGTAATGATCTTGACCTGTGCGGGCTATGCCTTGGGTAAAACAGCACTCTTCCAAAAGTACGAAGATAAGTTAATGTTCTGCTTGATGCTACTGCCGGCTGTGTTACTGGTGGGGGGATTGATCGGATCACTAGTCTTACTGTGGCGCAAACGTAAATCTGTCTCAAGGCCACAACATTAATGCGTTCAGTCTTTGTAATGTACCGACGACAGTTGATAGCCGCTGCAATGTTATTTGGCATTGCTCTGTCTATCAGTATCATAGCTTCTCAGTATACTTGGCAATCGCCCGATGCAATGGTAAAGATCAACGTCACGGATCACGGTCTATCCCTGCCTGATGGTTTTTTCCTTTATCAGCATCTCAGTACAGAGGGAATTACCATTAAATCCATTACCTCTGGAAGCGATTCCCTGATCATCAGTTTCAATTCTGTTGAAGATAGCCATGCCGCTGAGAAGGTGCTTAAGAAAATTCTGGATAAAGGTTATCACGTTGAATAGATTAGTAAAATTATTGCCCCCCTCTCTTTGAACTTTCCCAAACCCCATCTATACTTAACTAAGCATTTACCTAATGATCCCTACCATAAGTAGGCGCTCATCACTTATTTAAACTGGACTTAATTCCCCCAAAAGGAGTCTCTGATGTCGAAGAATAATGCCTCTAACGATTTACGCGCAGAATTAGCTTCATTAGCGGACACTCTCGAAGAAGTGTTGAATCAAGGTAGCAGCAAATCTCGTACCGAACTTTCACGTTTGCATCAGAAAGCACAGGACGCTTTACAAAATTCTCGTGACCGCCTCGGTGATTCCGGCGAGCGTATTGCACAATCTACTCGTGACGCGGCCCTAAAAGCAGATTCTTACGTGCATGATAAACCTTGGCACGGTGTCGGTCTGGGCGCGGCGATCGGCTTAGTCGTCGGCATTCTCATTTCACGGCGTTAAGATGAGTAACTCAAGACCTGGATCAGCACCAGGAGAAGGCATTCTAGGTGTAGGTCAACGAATTTTGACCAGCCTAGTTAGCATAGCTGAAACACGCATCCGACTTGTTATCGTCGAATTAGAGGAAGAAAAAGCCAACCTGTTGCAGATGTTACTGATGGTTGGGTTGACGATGATCTTCACCGCATTTGGACTGATGAGTCTGATGATCCTTGTTATCCTTGCGGTACCACCCAGTGCAAGACTCTACGCCATCGTCATTACAACAGCCGTTTTATTCGGTTTAGCGATTATCTTTGGCGTCTGGGCACTGGTGAAATCTCGCCGCTCTACTCTGCTAAAACATACTCGCAAGGAGTTGGATACGGACCGTAAACAACTTGAGGAGAGACAGGCATGAGTCGTAGAGAACGTGAAGCACGCAAACAAGAATTATTAACGACTATTCAGACTCAACGTATGGATCTCATCTCTTGTCAGCAACAATGGCTCGTCGCCACTTCACGTTACGACCAGCTTTGGTCTGCCGCATACGCTGCACGCCGGTACTTCGCCATTGGCGGGGGAGTCTTGGCCCTATGGGTAGCGAGAAAGCCTAAAACGCTAGGCCGTCTCGTCAAGAGAGGGTTCGGATTGTGGAGCAGTTGGCGGATGATTAAGAAGATGATCCCACGCTAATCGCCTCGTTAAAATTCCCGCTAACTTAGCGGGAATTTTTTTGCGAACAGTTTGGGAATTTCGCGCAAAGCCCATGATTTTGCCTCGCCCATGCTATCTCGCCGCCAAGCCATAATCACATCGATATCTCGCTGATAGGTATCGGAAATCACTTTTAAACGCCCTTCTCGTAGATCTTCTTCAATCATCGGATAAGGTAAAGTTCCTACACCTAAGCCTGCTACGATAGCGCGATATTTATTCTCGAGGTTACTCACTGTTAACCGGCTCTGACGATCGAGTACCTGCACAGTTATTGTCGGGCGTTTACGTGCCGAATCCGCTACAGCAATACCTCGGTACTTGAGGCGCACTGACTCTGCATCAGGATCAGGCTCGTTAAGAATAGGATGATCAGCACTCGCTACATACAGACTTTTCATACTGTAAAGTTTACGGCTATTAATTTCGGTTGAGGTACGAAAATGGAGTGTTGGGGCGATTACAATATCAGCCCGACCCTCTTCCAAGCTTTCCCACGCCCCCGCTAATACCTCGGTCAGCAAATTCAGTTGAGTGTGACTCTTTTCCTCAAGCTTATTCACTAGAGGATAAAGATATTCACAGCTCACGAGCGCTTCACAAACGATAGTAAGTTGCGGCTCCCAGCCTCTGGCCAGTGCTTCAGCATCCCCTGCCAATTTATCTGCAGCATCCAGTAGAAATCGCCCTCTTTCAAGGAGCAAGCGACCTACATTAGTAAATTTCGTTCGGTGCCCTGAGCGGTCAAACAGCACGACATCAAGCTCGTCTTCCAGTTTTTGCATGGTATAGCTTAGTGCCGAGGGAACTTTGCCTAGTTCCTCGGCCGCCGCGGCAAAGCTCCCGCGGCGCTCTATCGCATCCATCACGCGTAAAGCATCTAAGGTTAATGCGCGCTCTTTAGGCATAAGATCACTTTAAGAACGTGTAGACGGTAGTGACGTGTTTAACACCATTCACGCGGCTAGCCAGATCAGCTGCGGCTTGACCTTCCGCTGTAGTGACTAAGCCCATTAGAAAGACTTCACCATTCTCTGTCGTCACTTTGATGCTTGAAGATTTCACTTGGTCACTTGCCAGCAACTGCGAACGAATTTTAGTCGTGATCCACGTATCGGAAGAAGAGGTTCCTAAGCTAACGTTATTGCCGATACGAATTTCATTATAGACCTCTACCGTGCCATCAGTTTTTGCCGCAATATCTCGGGCCGTATCCGCTAAGGCTTGTGTTGGGGCTTGACCAGTTAATAGGACTTTTCCTTGATACGCCGTCTCATTAATATGGGTCGTGGTTTTAATTTCTTTATTAGTCGCAAGGGCATTGGCTACACGTAGCTCTAAAGTTCCATCGTCGACCTGAGTACCTACGGTGCGCGCATCAGTGGCTGACTTGGTAGCAACGCCTGCTGAGCCAATGAGTACTGCAGCACAGCCTTGTAGCGCGAATGTACTGCACAGTACGACAGCCAAAAAGGGGAATCTCATTCAACTTCTCCTTAACCTTCCTGATGAGGAAATAGTGAGTTATCAATTAACTCACTTAAACAATTAACAGTTAGCATATGCATTTCTTGGATACGGGCATTGCGGTGCGACGGTATCCTAATTTCAACATCTTGAGGTCCTAGCAATCCCGCTAATACCCCACCATCAAAGCCCGTTAATGCCACGATAGTCATATCACGCGTGACCGCAGCTTCTACAGCTTTCACAATATCAGGACTATTTCCGCGCGTAGAGATAGCTAATAAGATATCTCCTGTTTGACCCAGTGCACGCACTTGCTTAGCATAAATTTCATCGTGCTGCCGCTCATTCCCAATCGCCGTCAACATAATATTGTCTGCACTTAAACAAAATGCAGGTAGGCTTGGTCGTTCATTCTCAAATTGATTGATCATCGTAGCGGTAAAGTGCTGAGCATTGGCGGCGGAAGCGCCATTACCGCAACTCAATACTTTATTGCCATTGAGTAGACACTGAACAATCACCATAGTTGCACGTGAAATAGCGTCGGGTAGCGCCTCGGCCGCGGCAATTTGTGTTTGTATACTTTCAGTAAAACACGCTTTGATTCTATCCTGCACTGCATCACCTAACTTTGTTGATCTTAGTAAAACGCGTTTTTGATCCAGTTTACGCGAGAGCCTGTCACCGCAACGACATCAAACCGGCAATTTGCGGTCGATAAACACATATTATGGTTAGCTAACCAATAAGCCGCCGCTGTCTTAATTTTCTGTTGTTTACGCCACGTTATCGTCGCGACCGCATCACCGTAAAGGTCATTTTTACGATAACGGACTTCAACAAAAACATAAGTTTGCTCGTCTAACATAATCAGATCAAGCTCGCCTTGTCGATATAAGATATTACTGGAAATCCAGCGTAATCCTGCTTGGCGTAAGTAGCGGCAGGCGAGTTTTTCCATTTGCTCGCCTCGCTGACGTCGAGTTAATTGACGGGAACAATCTCCCCGTGAGTATATTGGTTCCATGATAACGTCCTGTTAATCACGCAATTTTGTGTGGCTTTCAGCAGACCAGTATTCCCTTGAAGTTGGTAACCGGGTTGCTGACGCAACGGAGTAAAATGATTGGCCAACGTCCAAGCATCAACACCCATCGCGTAAAGACGAGTCAGGGTATAGTCCTGATTGAACTGACCAGTGACCTGCTGTTTTAAGCCAGGGTTGGCCCCCGACAGCAGCGGGATATCACTAAACTGTAGCCCTTCCATTTCAAAGCGGAAATCCGGTCCAGCACCCGCTTGAGAGCTCAGTGAATTCGCGTAAAACGCCACATGGCTCTGTGAACCAATTTTCATGGTGATAAGCGGCTTGATTAAATCTAATGACGCTTGGTTCGCTACGATATAGACAGAATCGACGCCTCCGCTATCGGCCACAGGCTGAGCGCTTGGCGCATCAAAGGTCATACCTGCGACAGTCACGGCACCGCTATCTGAACTTGGCGCAGCCGTCACCGGTGTTCCAGATAAGGAAATACCAGCATTACTATTAATTTGGCTTCTTAAGTCACTTTCAGAACCGATGGTTTGACGTAAAACGGTAGTTCCCCCTAAAGCTTGCCACTGGCGAGTAAAGGCTGTCGCGACACGATCGCCCAAAGAATTGCTTGGCAATAATAGCACTGGGGAGCGTTTTCCTTGAGCCCACATGTGTTCTGCAGCGTCGCGCGCTTCGTTCTCTGGCGACAATGCGAAGTAACAAACGTTAGGATGGTTTTGTAAATCAGTCGGTTCGTTTAAGGCCAGAATGTTCAGGGATGTTTGAGTCGTCACGGCTTTCGCAACATCCTCTTTTAATAATGGCCCGACAACTAAGGTCGCTCCCTCTTGCTGGGCTTGCTGCAAAAGTTGATCAATGGGATGTCCATTGGTGTCGTAAACTTTTATCTGTGCAGCAGTATTAGCTGACGCCGTGCCTGGAACAGCTGCCGTTTGGTTCGACGCATCAGCTGTCGTGCTAGAGGTATCCGCTGCTGGCGTGGCTACGGCTGAAGGGCTAACCGCTGCATCACTGGTCGCCGACGCTGTGGTTTGTGGCGCGCGGATCACGGTATTCGCGTCAGGGGTTGCGGGTGAGCTCGACGCTAAATGACCATTACGGGCATCTTCAAAACCTTGTTCTATCGCTTTCGAGAAGACTGCACCGGGCCCCGATAACGGCAATAGGAGCGCTATCGTATTGGTGGAGGCAACAGAAAGATTCATCACCTGTGCCAAGCCAGCAGGTAATGTTTTAGAGGCTGGATTATCGGGATAACGCGTCTGCCAGTCTTGTACTGCATGTTTCAGATTATCCTGATCACCGCGATTTTGATAATAAACCCCTAATAGATCTAACCAACCCTGCAGAATATTTTCATTCGCATTAATGGTGATATTACCCACTTGATCTTGAGGGATAGTCACCAAGGTCTGCCAGGTGGCATCGAGGTTTTTTTGCTGAGCGCTGCCAGCGAGATGAGGTTGTAAAGCGATATAGGCCCGTAGGACGTCGATAGGGGCTTCACCCTGCGCGCTATCAATCATTAGCTGATAATAACGCTGACGCTGCGTATCGTTTAACCCTGGTACTGATAAGGCACTCAGTTGCTGAGCCGCTTCACGGAATTGTTTCTGTTTTATCGCATATTGCGCGGCTAAAAAATGGCGCTCAACCTGTTGGTCCGCGGTGAGCTGGCTCGGCAGTTGTTGCAGTTGCTGCCCCGCTTGTGCCACCTTACCCTCGTCAAGTAACGCGCGTATTGCGAGTAATTGCCAGTGACTCCTGCTATCATCTTGGCTTTGCTGCATCTGTTGCAGATAATAAGCAGAACCTTGATTCGCAGTGGGTTGGAGAGTAGCCGATGGCGTCTGATTTTCTTGATTGACACCACAGGCGGCCAAAATAAATCCGGCCAACACAACAGGAACAAAACGCCCTGCGTTACGACGATTCACAAATGAAGAAAGCATAGAGTACCCATTATGTTTTTCTCAGAACGCCCTATAGTAAAGCGGCAATTCGGATGAAACAATGAAACAACACGATCAGTCAGAGATTTCTGTAGGAACATTATATATCGTTCCCACCCCTATTGGTAACTTAGCCGACATTACCCAACGCGCGCTGACCGTCTTAGAAAAGGTCGATCTGGTTGCAGCAGAAGATACACGTCATACCGGCCTACTCCTACAACATTTCGCCATCAATGCGCGCTTATTCTCATTACATGATCACAATGAACAGCAAAAAGCAGATGTTTTAATAAGTAAATTACAACAAGGGGAAAGTATAGCCTTGGTTTCCGATGCAGGAACCCCTTTAATCAATGATCCCGGCTACCACCTCGTCACCCGTTGCCGTCAAGCGGGGCTAAAAGTTGTCCCCCTTCCAGGTGCCTGTGCTGCCATTACCGCCTTAAGTGCGTCTGGACTGCCCTCTGATCGTTTTTGTTACGAAGGATTTCTTCCTGCCAAAAGTAAAGGTCGCCGCGATGCGCTAAGGGCCTTACTGGAGGAACCTCGCACCTTAATATTTTACGAATCGACCCACCGCTTGCTTGATTGCTTGACAGACATGGTCAGCGAACTTGGCGAACATCGTCATGTAGTGCTTGCCCGGGAAATTACCAAGACCTGGGAGTCTATCCACGGCGCGCCAGTCGGTGAGCTATTGGCGTGGGTGCAGGCCGATGAAAATCGTCGTAAAGGCGAAATGGTGTTGATTGTTGCAGGCTTTGAAAGGCAAGAGGAAGAACTCCCTGCAGAAGCCTTACGTACCCTAGCATTATTGCAGGCCGAATTGCCCCTCAAGAAAGCCGCAGCCTTGGCGGCTGAAATCCATGGCGTGAAGAAAAATGCGTTATATAAGCATGGATTAGCGCAGCAGCAGGCCAATTAAACGATAGAAAAACGTGACAATGGCGGTAATTTCCCCTATCATCCGCCGCCGAAGCTGACCAGACAGTCGCCGCTTCGTCGTCGTCCCGAAAGGGAGACGGGCGGAGGGGAGGAAAGTCCGGGCTCCATAGGGCAGGGTGCCAGGTAACGCCTGGGGGGCGCAAGCCTACGACCAGTGCAACAGAGAGCAAACCGCCGATGGCCCGTAAGGGATCAGGTAAGGGTGAAAGGGTGCGGTAAGAGCGCACCGCGCGGCTGGCAACAGTCCGTGGCACGGTAAACTCCACCCGGAGCAAGGCCAAATAGGGGTTCACATGGTACGGCCCGTACTGAACCCGGGTAGGCTGCTTGAGCCAGTGAGCGATTGCTGGCCTAGAGGAATGACTGTCCACGACAGAACCCGGCTTACCGGTCAGCTTCACCTTTTTAAAGAAGAGGTTACTGCATGCAGTAACCTCTTTTTTTATTCTTCCATCAGCCGATTTTTACCGGCAAGTAAGCCCATTACCATCATCACAACAGCTAATATCAAACAGAAAAGTAACGGTAAATGCCAGCTTCCGCTCTGTTGATGCAATGTCCCCATCGCAGCGGGTCCGACTGCCGCGAGTAAATAGCCCACGGCCTGTGCCATCCCCGAAAGCGCCACCGCTTGATGAGCCGAACGGCTACGAAGGCCAATCAGCGATAGGCCGAGAATCATCGCTGCACCCGAGCCTATTCCAGCAAAGCTTACCCACACTATTGCCCAGCTTGGCATCCCCCATAATCCCATAAGACTCACTCCCCACAGGCTTGCCATCGCCATGGCTAACCAACGTTGATCGCGATAACGCGCAATCACGGTACCAATAACTAAGCCAGGAAGTGCCGTCGCGAGTTGTAGCAGTCCATGTAAGCTACCCGCCTCGGTGGCCGAAAAGCCACTGTCCACCAGAAGTGCGGGTAACCAACTGACTAATACGTAATAAATTAGCGAGTTCAACCCTAGATAGAGCGTAATTTGCCAAGCTAATGAAGAGCGCCAGATCCGTGCATTACTGCTCATCGCCGGGCGCGATAATCCGGTAACCGCCCTCCCCTTAAGCTGTTGTGCCCAGGCTATCAGGGCAATCAAGGGAAAAATCAGTAAGCTTAAGGAGGCCTGCGCCCAACCAAGATGCGTGGCAAGCGGTACCACCAGCACAGAGGCTAACGCGGCGCTGATGCCCATCGTTAACGAATAAGCCCCAGTCATTTTGGGCAGGATACTGACGAAATCGCGCTTTAATAAACTTGGTAGGATCACATTGCCTACCGCTATACCCGCACCGATGATCACCGTACCAAGATACAGGAAGGTGACCGTCCCCAGCGCACGCAGCACGACCCCGAGACAAATGGCGACTAAGGCCACGGCAACACTGCGTTCTAATCCAAGGTAACGGGTCAAATAAGGCACCAGCGGCGAGAGTAAAGCAAAAGCCAGTAACGGTAAGGTAGTAAGCAGCCCTACCTGCATCGTATCTAAATCTAATGTTTGGCCAAGCGTCGCTAATAGTGGGGCGAGTCCGGTAAAAGGCGCTCTAAGCGTTGTCGCAACCAATAAAATGCCAATAATTAACGATTTTTTTGAGTGATGAGTCATTGCAGGCGACGCCATAGGAGAATCTCTTTTGTTGATAAGCCCGTAGCATACCCCCTCTTCAGCAGGGTTAAATCAAGCTATAATGACAATTTATCGCTAAAAATGGACAATATGCATATTCCCACTATTCCACAGGGCTTCGATCCGGATCGTCATCTCGATAAGGTGGGAGTTTTTCGGGTTAAAGCCAGTGAATCTTTCCATGAACTTGCCTTTCATCAGCATCGTAAAGGCCAATTAATTCTGCCCTTGCAAGGTACGATTACCTGCCAAGTTGAAGATGGCATCTGGATGGCGCCGACTGGGCAAGCTATCTGGATTCCGAGCCATGTTATCCATAGCAATAAAGTCTCACAACACGCGGAGTTTTGTTTCGTCTTTATTGAACCGCACAGTGCCGAGATGCCCAAGGAATGCTGCACGTTACGTATTTCCGCTCTCGTCAGAGAACTTATTTTTCGCTTAGCGTCTCTTCCTCTAAGCCAGTATCACTCCTCGAAGACGCAGCGTGTGATTGCGGTTCTGCTCGACCTGCTGGTTGAACAGCCAATAGGTAAGTTACAGCTACCGATGTCGAATCATCCTAAAATCCGTTTGTTGGTTGAGGCAATCCA
Source organism: Tatumella ptyseos (assembly GCF_030552895.1). Classification (NCBI taxonomy): domain Bacteria; kingdom Pseudomonadati; phylum Pseudomonadota; class Gammaproteobacteria; order Enterobacterales; family Erwiniaceae; genus Tatumella; species Tatumella ptyseos. The sequence goes on from NZ_CP130649.1 coordinate 2,605,861, forward strand.
GCAGCCCGGCCAAGCGAAGCACCCTGCAGCCTATTGGGCAAAAAAGTTGGCATTGTGTGAGAGAAGCTTAGCGCGGCTAATGATTAACGAAACAGGATTGAGCTTTCGTCCATGGCGACAACAGTTACAGCTCATTATTGCCATCAATCGATTGGTTGACGGCGAGCGCGTAGAAATTATCGCCCATGAATTAGGTTATGAGTCGGTAACAGCCTTTATTACTATGTTCAAGAAGGCGCTAGGCATAACCCCTGGCCAATATCGACAAGGAATTAATGCCTAGCATGCTGAGTATTCAGCGATATTTACGATGATTTTCGTTACGTAGCGCTGAGATTTGTTGCGCGGTCTGTTTAGCCTCAGCCAACTTACCGAGCTTAACCTGTTGTTCGGCTTGGTTAACTTTGGTGATGAGCTGATCGAACGCATTGCGCCAATCCTGCATGGCCGGGCTTTGCGGCGCGCTCCCTGCTAATGAAGGGGGAGTCGCCGTTTTAGCGTCTTTTGCTGCATCGCGCATTTGCGTTAACGCCTGTTGCATTTCACTCGGCTGATTGCTGCTCAATACGGTACTCAGGCCCGAGGATAGACTGAGCATATCTCCTTCTAAGTCTGCGGCTCGAACAGAAAAAGTTAACGAGGAACAAACTAACGCGGTACTGAGTACGGCCAAACCTATTTGTCGCATAGCGTCTTCCCTTTATTGACCAGCGATACTCATCTGTTCTAACAGAATCGAACCACATTGGATATTGCCTCGCTCATCAATATCATCGCCGACCGTTACCATCGTACGCCACATATCCTGTAGGTTACTGGCAATAGTAATCTCGCTGACAGGATATTGAATTTCACCGTTCTCTACCCAAAAACCTGCGGCTCCGCGTGAGTAGTCACCGGTCATTGCGCTAACGCCCTGCCCCATCAATTCAGTGACCACCAGCCCCGTTCCCATTCTTTTCAGTAACTGCTCGAAGCTTTGCCCCTGACCGGCTAAACGCCAGTTATGGATCCCACCTGCGTGACCGGTACTTTGTAACCCCAATTTCCGAGCAGAGTAACTGGTCATCAGCCAAGTTTGTAATACCCCTTGATCGACAATCGTACGTTGCTGGGTGCGTACGCCTTCGCTATCGAAAGGCGAGGATGCCGTCCCTTTTAGTAGATGTGGTTGTTCGGTAATCGATAACCACTCTGGGAAGATTTGTTTACCCAAGCTATCGAGTAAAAAAGTCGACTTACGATAGACACTGCTACCGCTAATAGCACCTACTAGGTGTCCAATCAGCCCACTCGCGACTTCGGGGGCAAATAAAACGGGTGCTTTTCGGGTTGAGAGTTTTTGTGGAGACAAGCGCGACAAGGTACGGCGTGCACACTCCTTCCCTACCCATTCAGCACTTTGTAGGTCGGCAAAATCACGCCCTGATGTATAAGCGTAATCTCGTTCCATCTGACCATTCTGCTCAGCAATCACCGAACTGAACATGGAGTGACGCGTTGAACAGTAACTTTTCAAAAATCCGTGGCTGTTTCCAAAGACGCGAATCCCCGCATGGCTACTAAAACTTCCGCCTTCGCTATTCACGATGCGTGAGTCACACTCCAATGCCGCTTGCTCAGCCGCCGCTGCATACTCGATGGCACGATCGGGCGTGATGGCTAAAGGGTGGTAAAGATCCAAATCTGGGGCATCCCATGCCAGTAAAGAGGCATCAGCCACATCGGAGAAAGGATCCTCTGAGGTATAGCGAGCAATATCGATTGCCGCCTGCACCGCACGTTCAATGGCTACAGGGCTTAAATCGGTAGAGGAGGCACTGCCTTTACGCTGCCCGAGATAAACGGTGATACCAAGGGCACCATCGCTATTAAATTCAACATTCTCTACTTCACCGTAGCGAGTGCTTACGCTCAGTCCAGTCGTTTTATTAACGGCGACTTCTGCGCCATCTGTGCGGCTTTTTGCGAAGGTTAAGGCATGTTCGACCGCGTGTTCAAGAACCTGTTGTTGTTCTAAAACTTGAAGAGATTCACTCATTGCTCTGCCATCTGCTGTTATCTGAAGGTAGAATGAGTTTAACAGAGTCAGAGAACAATTTCGCAGTCTGGCTGTAACCTGATAGCATAAGCCACTTTTTTTAGGAGCCCTACCATGATTAACCCGCCCGATGAGTGGCTCGACCACCAGCCTGATCCACAAGAAGAAGAAGACGAAGAGATAATTTGGGTCAGTAAAAGCGAAATTAAACGTGATGCCGAAGAGCTAAAACGTCTTGGAATGGAAATGATGGAGTTAAGCAAGAACGAACTCGATCGAATTCCGCTTGATGAAGAATTACGTCAAGCCATTGAACTTGCACAACGCATCAAGAAAGAAGGCCGTCGTCGCCAAATCCAGTTAATTGGAAAAATGCTACGCTCACGCGATGAGCAGCCTATCCGCTTAGCACTCGACAAGCTGAAAAATAGACATAACCAACAAGTCGCCTTATTCCACAAATTAGAAGTTTTGCGTGATCGTCTAATTGAACAAGGGGATAGCGCGATGGATGAAGTGATTGAGCTATACCCAATGGCAGATCGTCAACAACTTCGCAGCTTGATTCGTAATGCACAAAAAGAGAAAGCAACGAATAAGCCGCCAAAGTCATCCCGCCAGATTTTCCAATATCTGCGTGAGCTCGCCGAAGCCTAATCCTTTACTGCCGCCCAGCGTCTACACTGAGCGGCATTTTTTATTACGCTAGTGTTGAGGCCGAAAGGCTATCCAACAGCTTCTGGTGTATCCCTTCGAAACCGCCGTTACTCATCACCAAAATAACATCGCCTGGTTTCACAGACTTAGTGATCATTGCGACTAACTGCGTGATGTCAGCGCTCCATTGCACCGGCTGGACGCAAGCCTCTGCAACCTCAGCAACTTGCCAAGGGATATGGCTCGGCTGGAATAGAAACACTTCGTCGGCACGAGCCAAGGAAGGAGCAAGTTCATTCTTACTGACCCCTAACTTCATCGTATTCGAACGAGGCTCTAAAACTGCCAAAATGCGACGAGTCCCGCCAATTTTACTCCGCAGCGCAGAGAGCGTTGCTAAAATAGCCGTGGGGTGGTGAGCAAAGTCATCATAAACTTCAATGCCATTCACCGTTCCGCGGAGTTCGAGACGCCGTCTTGCATTGACGAACTCATTTAGCGCTTTCGCTGCATCCTGTGGAGTGATCCCAATATGCCTAGCCGCAGCGATTGCCATCAAGCCATTGTTCATATTATGTTCACCGACTAATCCCCACTCAACCTCTGCGACCACTTCATTGTTGAGTTTTACTGACCAGCGGGAGGCATCGGGGCAGCTTTTCTGTGCCAGCCACTGGCCGTGTGGACCCGTTGTCTCTTGCTCACTCCAGCAGCCCATCCCGATAACGTGACGCAAATTATGATCCTGCTCTGGCCAGATCACTTTTCCTTTACCTGGAACGATACGCAGTAAATGGTGGAACTGCTTTTTCACTGCATTCAAGTCATCAAAGATGTCCGCATGGTCAAATTCGAGATTATTCAACACCAGCGTACGTGGGCAGTAATGAACGAATTTTGACCGCTTATCGAAGAAGGCACTGTCATATTCATCTGCCTCGATAACGAAAAACGGACTATCGCCTAAACGTGCTGAGACATCAAAGTTACCGGGTACGCCCCCAATAACAAAACCCGGAGCCATGCCACACGACTCGAGGATCCACGCGACCATACCTGAGGTAGTGGTCTTACCATGGGTCCCGGCAACGGCGATTACCCAGCGATCACGCAAAATAAAATCGTGTAGCCACTGTGGACCCGAAACATAAGGAATATTATTTTCCAGAACGGCTTCGACGCAAGGATTTCCCCGCGACATGGCGTTACCGATAATCACTAAATCAGGTGCCGGATCCAGCTGCTGTGGATCGTAGCCTTGAGTCAAACTAATGCCTTGTTGTGCCAACAAGGTACTCATCGGTGGATAGACGTTCGCATCGGACCCTGTTACTTCATGCCCCAAGGCCCTCGCGAGAATGGCTAAACCACCCATGAATGTTCCACAGATACCAAGAATATGAATTCGCATTAAGAGATCTACCACTAAGTTTTTTGTACAGTTTACCTATATCGCATTTAGGAGCAACTCAGAGGATTGATTTGATCCGATCCGCAGTGTAGCTTGACTATACTGTTAATGAAAAGTAAACCAATTTACGATCAGGATACGCAATGAAGACCTTAGGCGAATTTATTGTTGAAAAACAAGCAGACTTTCCCCATGCCACCGGTGAGCTCACCGCCCTTCTTTCAGCAATCAAACTTGGCGCGAAAATTATTCATCGCGATATCAATAAAGCGGGCTTGTTAGATATTCTCGGCGCGAACGGTATCGAGAACGTACAAGGCGAGCAACAAATGAAGCTCGATTTATACGCGAACGAAAAACTAAAATCGGCATTAAAAGCCCGAGGTATTGTGGCTGGAATCGCCTCTGAAGAAGAAGACGAATTCGTTATTTTCGAAGGCTTCGAAGATGGTCGCTATGTGGTGTTAATGGATCCTTTAGACGGTTCATCAAATATCGATGTTAACGTTTCAGTGGGAACCATTTTCTCTATCTATCATCGTGTCACACCGGTCGGTACACCGATTACCGAAGAAGACTTTATGCAACCGGGTCACCAACAAGTGGCTGCAGGTTATGTCGTCTACGGGTCTTCAACCATGTTGGTGTATACCACCGGTAATGGTGTCAACGCCTTCACTTACGATCCATCTTTAGGGGTATTCTGCTTAAACCAAGAGCGTCTGACCTATCCACCCACTGGGAAAATGTACTCGATTAACGAAGGGTATTATGTTCACTTCCCGGTCGGCGTGAAAAAGTATCTAAAATTCTGCCAAGCAGAAGATGAGGCGACTCACCGCCCTTATACCTCACGCTACATCGGCTCATTAGTGGCTGACTTCCACCGTAATTTGCTAAAAGGTGGAATTTACCTCTATCCACAAACGGCGAGTCATCCAAAAGGAAAACTACGGTTATTATACGAGTGTAACCCAATGGCCTTCTTAGCCGAGCAAGCGGGAGGTAAAGCCAGTGATGGCGTTAACCGTATTCTCGATTTGAAACCGCAAACCATTCATGAACGTTGCCCATTTTATGTCGGAAACCAATACATGGTTGAAGATGTCGAACGTTTTATCAGTGAAAATCAATAAGCGATTAAAAAATCGGACACATACTGGTGCGTAATTCGCTATAATGCGCACCACAAATTTCATTGATAAATAGGAATCAACCATGAGCTTGAACCTCGTCGAAGCGGGTAAAGACTTACCTGAAGATATCAACGTTGTTATTGAAATCCCGGCAAACGCTGCGCCGATCAAATATGAAGTTGATAAAGAATCAGGAGCTCTGTTTGTTGACCGTTTCATGGCAACTGCAATGTTCTACCCATGTAACTACGGTTATATCAACCACACGCTTTCTTTAGATGGTGACCCGGTTGACGTTTTAGTTCCTACTCCATACCCCTTACAGCCGGGTTCAGTTATCCGTTGTCGTCCAGTCGGCGTACTGAAAATGACCGACGAGTCAGGCGAAGACGCTAAAGTCATTGCTGTACCACACAGCAAACTGTCTAAAGAGTACGATCACATCAACGATGTGAATGATCTGCCTGAGCTACTGCGCGGCCAAATTGCACACTTCTTCGAGCAATATAAAGCGCTGGAAAAAGGTAAGTGGGTGAAAGTGGAAGGTTGGGGCGACGCTGCTGCGGCGAAAGCGGAAATCGTTTCTTCTTTCGAGCGCGCTCAACAGAAGTAATTGTAAAAAAGCCGTCTTTCACGACGGCTTTTTTTTAAGGGTTCTCAATCCTATCTAGCCAATTCCCACTCGGTATTTGCTGGCGGCCTGCCACAGAGCGCTGATAAATATACATCCACGCACTGCCGTAAGGCGTCGAGACGAGTTGACGCTTATATTCGCCCCCTTTCGTTCTCAAAGCATCCAGCTCACCTAATGTCATCGCATCAATACGATATACTTCCCCCTCGATCGTCCCTTTACCGGGGATCACCCCCGGATAATGACCAAGATTATAGAGCTCGTAGCCTTCGACTTGATAGTCACCCAGCCACTGAGCATTCGTCATCCAATGACTATTTCCCTGCTTACGTCTTAAACTGCCATAGACAATGATTCGCATAGCTAAAACTCAAACTTATAAAGCACATCCAATGCCTGATCGACGCCAGACACTGCTTCCAGGTAGAGTTTAGGCATCAACCGATATCGTAGCGTAAGCGTTGCTAACGAATCGAAGAGTCCCACTCCGTATTTTACTTGTAGGCCTGGTAGTACATAGCCACTGACTTGGACTTGTTGGCTATCGCCAACGCCCGCGGTATCTAACGCTAAATTGCTGACACCAAAAGTCTCGCCGATTTTACCCATAACTTGGCCACTTTGTGCAACCCCTAAACCGACTAAAGCAGAAGTTAATGCATTACTATCATCACTGCTTCCAAGACCTTGGCCTCTTAATAAATAGGAGAGTGCCGCTTGTTGAGACATCGTCGGGTCGGAGAAGACCTCAACTTTTGGCTCATCGGCTAAACCGGTAACACGGATACCTGCGGTAACGTTGTCCTCAGTAGCATCAGGGTTACGGATAGCTTCTAAGTTCACATAAGGTTGATCAGGCGGTCCGGAGAACTGTAGTTGCCCTTTACGTACGATCAAGTCTTGTCCATAAGCATGGAAGCGACCTGAAGGGATATTGATTTGTCCATTTAAGCCCAAGCCATTTTTCCCTTGTCCTACTTTAAGATCGCCATTCAATCGCGCATTGAGACCAAATGCCGATAACCTTACATCATCGCCTACATGAATAATCAAGTTACTATTGATCGCCATGCTAGTCGTGGCCGGTTTAATTGGCTGTAAATGTTCATCGAGCATCACTTCATCCGACGATACGCCGACTGCGCTCTCTGGCACATCTTGCACCACAATTCTAGCCCAAGGGATATCGACTCGCCCATCGAGATTAAAGGCCGCAGGCGTGGCATCAAAAGTGAGGTCCGGTGAAACATCCATTCTCACCATTGGGGGCACAGTCACCCGGATTTTTTCACCCTTCGCGGCAATGTGCGCACGCCAGTTATCAAGTTGGCGCCAGTCGGCATTACCCGATAGATTCAAATTCCCATGTGCCGTTTGGATCAATCCTTCTAGCGTCGATGACATGCCATTAAAGACCATCGAAAGGTTTGCATCAGTCAGTTCAACCGGCATTGCGCTGGTTTGTGCTTTCGCATTTTTCAACGCCAGTTGACCAAACACCTGTGGGCTCTGGAGCGAACCCCCCAAGCGTAACTGGCTATTCAATACACCTTGAACACTTTCTCCTTTTGACAAGGCCGGGTTAAGTATTGCCAAGGAGAGATTATCAATCCCGACCGTTCCGCCTAATGTCCGACGGTTTTCGGGATCCGCAACCTGTACATTACCGGTGAGTTGACCATTGTTAGCCAACTTGATCAGCCACTGTAGTTGCGCTTTTCCTTTTACTAAGGCTGCTTTCAGATCTAAGCGGTCAAAGGCAATAGGTAGCATCTTGCCTTGTACATCTTGACGAACTTGAACGCCTTGGCCGTTCAAGCTGAGATTAGCGTCTGGTAGACCACCATTCGCCGTCCAGCTTACCCGCGTATCGCCACTAAAACGTCCGGATAATTGGGTCTGTGCGGGAAGAAAATCTTTTAACATCGCCAGATCAAGTTTGCGGATCTGTAGATGTGCATGTCCCGCGGGTCCGGCCACGATAGGTTCGGGTACACACAGCTCTGCGTTAGGATTCAACCAACAATGGCTACCGACCGTTATCGTCTGTTTAAGATTTTGATAGTCGAGACTCATCGCCCGGCTTAAGGTCACATTACCCACTGGCGTCGAGAATTGGCTCCGGGTTAAGCTACCTTGCCAACGTTGTTGCTGACGGTCGAAATGCCCTTTCAATGCTAACTCGCCTGCCACCGGCTTACCGGTAACTTTCAGGGTTAATTGATGAGCTTGCTCGTTACCCCCCGCATTCAACAAAATTTGCTGAATATCGACCCCTTCTTGATGTAACTGCTGCAGATTCAGGTTCAAATTACCCGATATCTGCTCTGCAGAGCTGACATTACCCTTCAAGGCTAAGGACTGTAGACGTATCTGTTGCCAACGTAGGGCACGCCCTTGCAGATCCACCTTCAACTCCGGCTGCTTAAGGGTGCCCCGTGCATTGATCATGCCTTTCAGCGTTCCACCTAGCCCAGGCAACGCATTGTCGAGCGCCGGTGCGTCAACATCTGCATCAAGCATCAATTTATCATTCAATTCGCCGTGGACATTAAGGTGATTACGCCCTAAGGCGACCAACAGCTGTGGAATTTTCCACTGCATGTAGCTATTGCCTTGCAAGCTCCCTTCAATGTTGACCGGATTCTGTTTAACGTTACCTTTGATATCGACCTTCGGCACGCTAAACTGCCAAGTGCCACCGAATACACTGCCCTTAGTTGTAATTTGCCCGTTAATTTTAGCTGGCCAATCTGGATATTGCCGTGCGGTATTGATGTTATTAAGCGTCAATTCACTGCGCCAGCTGATCGCCTTATTCCAGTCCACTAATGCATTAAGATCGATATTTCCTTGTAAAGCCGCCACGCGTAGCCGGTCTAAACTGAACTGACCCAGATCACCCTTACCGTTTAACGAGATTTGTGCAGGGGGAATACCCTGACCTGTTAAAGCAGCAGCGAGCTGAATTCGGTAGTCTGAAGCCTTACCTGAGGTATCGAGATTAAGATTATCGACTTGAACTTGAGCTGGGCCGGTGAGTGGCCAGCGTAAGCGCGGGCTATTCACTTTCAAAGAGAAAGGTAATCCCACTGTCGCCGGTTGTGCCATGGCATTTAATTGGGCTTTCACCGGACCAGAAAGGTTTATCGCCAAGTCAACTTGTTGTTTCATATTCCCTTTCAGCGCCAATTTCACTTTTTGTCCCTTAATCGGGTCAATATTTAGCGTACTGTTAAGGTTCATGTTTACCGGCCAATTATCGGCTAAATCAGCGTCGCCGCTAGCATGCAACTGCCCCTGTATCGCCTGAACTTGTAATTGTTGCAAAGCAATATGGTTGTTCTGGGCGCGCGCTTTTAGATTAAGTCGGTTAATCGTTAACTCGGTGTCCCCGGTTACCCTTAAGGTATTACCAGTAATGCCTTGAATATCGACATCTACCGGTAAGGTCACCGAAGGCAGGTCCAATAAGGGCTTAGCAAATAGCGTGCGGAGGGTATCACCCAATGGCGGTTGTTGTGCCGCGAGACGAGCCTGTTCATCTTCCGCTTTCTTCTGCTCTGCCGCCTGCTCTGGCGTTTGAGTGATCGCGGTTTTGGTTGCTTGGGCGGCGTTATCCACCGCTACTTTCGCCACCGTCGGCAAAGCCAATAAGAAATTATTGATTTGAGTAGGGGCTAAGGTAATTTGACGATTCTGCCAAGCAAGACCAGTACTGAACTCGCCCAGTGCAATACTCGTATCATCCACTTTCACATTGATATTATTTAAGCCAAGATGCTTAAGCGTGAGGGGATACGGGGTTGATATATCAGTTAACGGTTCGCTTTTTGTCTCTTCAACCGGCGCAGCGGGTGCCATCTTACTCGTATCAACAACGACACTGACATCGCGTAATGAGAGATCGTCAACACAAACCGAGGAGTGCCACAGACACGAAGTATTGACTGCCAAATGAAGCTGACCGCCACGGACTTCTACGCCTTGCATTTGATAAGTAATATCTCGCAAGTTCAGATCACGCCAGCCACCTTCTACTTGGCTAATGTGCAGGCCAGGTACCCAACGATTTGCCCCTTTAAACAACAGATGTAAACCAGACGTTGTACCAATTAATAAGGCAACAGTCGTCAGCAGCACTAAGACGATGACGAGCAGGCCGATTAATCCTTTTTTCCACCAACTCATAATTCAGGTCCTAAGCCAATATAAAACTGAACACCGTGGGTATCTTTGTCACCAATAGGCGTGGCAATATCAAATTTGATCGGTCCAACTGGCGATGCCCAACGCACCCCTACCCCGGCACCGGTCTTGATGTCGCTATCTTTGAAGTTATTGACTGCCTCGCCACTATCTAGGAACGCTGCTCCCCACCATTTTCCTGTAACGTTGTATTGATATTCGAACGATCCCGTCGCCATTTTACTGGCCCCGGTGAGGTTATTATCGCTATCACGAGGAGAGACATCTTTATATTTGTAACCACGAATGCTGCGGTCTCCCCCTGCAAAGAAACGAAGATCAGGTGGGACTTTGTCAAAGTCGTCAGTTTCAATCCAACCTAATGTTCCTCTTACCACGAAACGGTGTTTCTCTGCATAAGTACGGATCCAGACATTTGAGGCCTGTAAAATGACGAAGTCAGCACCAGAACCCCACGTCGTATCGGAAAAATCAACTGAATAGCGTTGTGAATCGCCCCAGGTTGGCATCAATCCGCCGCGCGAACGAGTTCGGTTAATACTCGCACCGGGATAAAGCAACATGGTGGTATTGGTATAGTTACCCTGAGTATAGTGGTCCAAACGCCACGTCAAGTTGAGCGCTTTTTGCCAACCACTGCTATTTTCCCAATAACGTGATCCAACGATTGTGGTTGAATCGGCTTTGGTATCATTTAGGTCCGTGCGCTTAAGCCCACCTTTAATGGTGTAATACTGTTCGATAGGATTTTTTAGTAGCGGAATTTTATAGGTAAAATCCAGCTGCTGTTCAGGTTGTGACAGATAGGTGTTAGCCGTGATGCTATGACCATATTCGTTTACCCAAGGTCGATTCCATGTCGCTTTGAGTTGCGGTCCGACGTCGGTGGAGAAACCGGCACCGACCTCTAGGCTATTTTTTACCGCCGGGGTCACCGCAGCATTGATAGGTAATACCTTGGTTTTTTGTGCACCCTTAAATTCAGGCGCAGCGACGACCGAACCAAACCACCCCATAGCGGATAAACGCCGGTTTAATTCTGCTAGCGTTTTTGAATCGTAATAGTCACCTTCATGGAAAGGTACCAATTTTTCTAAGTATTCTTCTCTGATTTGCGATCCAGTGAACGTAACTTTACCAAAGCGGTAACGTTGCCCTGTGTCGTAGTCAATATCCCAGAATGCTTGGTGTAACGGTAGCGATACGCCTAATTGGCTTTTGCGGTAAGCGCCGTCGAAATATCCCTTGCGTAACGCAATACTGGAAAACCCATTTTTAAATTTATCGTAGTCGCCATGGTTTAGAACGGTACCCACTTTAGGACGACCTTTCTCAACCCATTGTTCATACTCAGTATCGTGCTGCCCTTCACCTTCGACCACAAGGGTACTACCACCAATTTTGACTGGGACACCGGGGTCGACATGCACAGTGAGGACTTTTCCTGCTGGCAGAGCCTGTTCAGGCGATACACTATAGGTAATCACCGGCTCGTAATAGCCAAGCGCACGTAAGCTTTGTTTGATAACGGCATCAAGGCGGGCTTGAAACCGGCTGTCCGCGCTGATTTCTTCGCTAGTAATAGTTGCCAATCTAACTCTGACATTATTTTGTAGTTCGCCAGAAAGCCCTTCTAGGTTCAGCCTGACCGTCGCGGCCTGGAGTGAGGGTGCGGCTAACAAAAGTGCTGCCATACTATAATGGGTTAAACGTGTCACGAACTCTCCTGTTGAACATCCATTTGCAGCAGCAAATCGCGTAATAGCATTAAAATATACACACTGTCGCCAGCTTAGTCTTGCTCAAACCTTATAAAGTCTTAATCAAATAATAATTTTTCTTATCAATCGCGCTATTGTCCAAAAACCCTGCACAAATTACAACCAGCGATCTAAAAGCGTTCTATAATGCTGAATTTCTGCGCAGATCCCTCTAGCGACTTATTCCTTGCTACTGCTATACTCTGCCTAGGCAGTTATCACTGCCATTTCTGTTGCTGAGCACTATTCATAGTGAATATGCCCTGACAGACATTTTTGGCACGGATAACGTGTTCTTCCTCACTAACTGCCTGAATAAAGCTTTGTTGTGAAGTTGCCCAGGCCAAAAATGACAAGCTGATAAACTTCGGACTCCTTATGTTAGATAGCTTACTTGTCATCCTAGTATTAATAGTAATTAGTTTTTTCTTTGCCATGTCAGAGATCTCTCTGGCCGCCGCGCGAAAAATCAAACTTAGACTTCTTGCCAACGATGGTGATATACGTGCAGAGCATGTGCTCAAACTTCAAGAATCACCGGGTATGTTCTTTACCGTTGTGCAGATCGGGGTCAATGCTGTGGCCATTCTCGGCGGTATTGTCGGGGATTCTGCCTTTATGCCGGTATTCTCTGATTTCTTTCATCGCTTCTTATCCCCAGAGTTATCAGAAAAGCTGAGTTTCATCTGTTCATTCACCGTCGTGACGAGCCTCTTTATTCTCTTTGCTGACCTCACCCCAAAACGAATCGGTATGATTGCTCCAGAGGCTATCGCCCTGAGAATTATTGGACCGATGCGAATCTGTTTATTGATTTTCCGTCCATTGGTCTGGTTTTTTAACGGTATGGCTAACAATGTCTTCCGCCTATTTAAAATTCCTATGGATCGTAAAGACGATATCACGCCGGATGATATTTATGCGGTAGTGGAAGCGGGTGCCTTGGCAGGTGTATTACGTAAACAAGAGCATGAACTGATTGAAAACGTGTTTGAGCTAGAATCTCGTACTGTCCCCTCTTCTATGACCTCTCGGGAAAACATCGTTTGGTTTGACCTAAATGAAGAAGAAGCAGTATTAAAATCGAAAATTGCTGATCACCCACATTCTAAGTTCTTGGTCTGCAATGGCGATATCGACCATATTGTCGGTTATGTTGATTCTAAAGAGTTACTGCTACGCGTTCTGGGTAATCAGAGCATGACCTTGAGCAGCGGTGTACAAATCCGTTCAGCCTTGATCGTCCCCGATACCTTAACCCTGTCTGAAGCCTTAGAAAGTTTTAAAACAGCGGGAGAAGATTTCGCCGTAATTATGAACGAATACGCTTTAGTAGTGGGGATTATCACGCTTAATGATGTGATGACGACACTGATGGGCGATTTAGTCGGTCAAGGTTTTGAAGAGCAAATCGTGGCACGCGATGCCAATTCGTGGTTAGTCGAAGGCGGAACACCGATCGATGATGTCGTACGTGTCCTGCATATCGAAGAGTTCCCACACTCGGGTAACTATGAAACCATTGGTGGTTTTATGATGTATATGCTGCGTAAAATCCCGAAACGGACTGACTTTGTTATCTTCTCTGGCTATAAGTTTGAGGTAGTTGATATCGATAACTACCGTATTGACCAATTATTGGTCACGCGCGTCAGTGACGAACGCCCTACTCCATTAACCCCTGCGGGCCAAGTGATCGACGAGATTACAGGTAAGCAACAATAATGGTTCGGGCCACAGAAGCAGTGCTTTGGTGGCCCGATGATTAGAATTTGACGTGTAATTCATTGACCTGGCGGTTAATTTCAGACATTACACTTAAACGCTGAATATCGCCATTAACAGGTTTCAATACCCTTCCTTGGTCGAAATGAAACTCACCAACATCTTCAATATAAATCTGCCCTTTAAATAACGTTTTAACGTAACGGGCGATTTGAATCGGATTATATCGTTTATAAATTTTCACTGGGTCTTTCTCTCTTTCGCTCCTGCGTTCTGAGATAGAGTGTAGTTTGTTATCCAGAAAACACAAAAATTACAGCCTAATAATCTTTGATTAACATATCAAAAATAGTGATTTTGACTAATAAATCAGTCTTTGATGATGATATCTAAGCCTTTTATTTCTTATGCTAAAGAAATTACTCAGAATTATCGGCAGGTTTTGTGACAAGTTTATGGCAAAAGAGAATTATTTTGCCCCCTTAGATAAGGGAGCAAAAGAAAAGCAGAGGAATTAAAACAGCGACACGCGAAAACCTGGATTCAAGAAAGATTCTCGGGGGGTATAATCAAGTGTACGACCATGCCAATCGGTGACTTGCGCGCCAGCGGCCAAGGCGACTGCATGGCCAGCTCCTGTATCCCAAATGTTAGTGGGTCCAAAACGGGGATAAAGTTGCGCTTTCCCTTCTGCGACTAAACAAAACTTGAGTGAAGAGCCAATCGCTACGGTCTGATGTTCGCCAAGCTGATGCAGATAATCGCTAAGCTCTTGGTCATTATTGGCATGGGAGCGACTCACCACGACTAAAGGCGGTTGCGCGTTTGTGACAGTGATTTGATGCCGCTGCCCTGTCGCTTCTTCTTTCCACGCTTTACCCTCCGCCGCACAATACAGTTCATCCAATACCGGGGCGTACACGACACCAAGGACGGGTTTACCCTCCTCTATCAACGCGATATTAACGGTAAACTCACCATTACGCTTAATGAATTCCTTGGTACCATCCAGCGGGTCTACTAGCCAATAGCGGGTCCAAGTCTGACGCTCCGACCACGCCACGACTGACTCTTCAGATAAAATAGGAATGTCAGGGGTTAAAGCCTGTAGGCCATCAATAATCACGCTATTTGCAGCGATATCCGCGGCAGTGACGGGTGAATCGTCGGTTTTAATCTGCACATCAAGCCCCTCTTCGCGATGATAGATTTTTAGGATCTCCTCACCGGCTCGGCGCGCGATTTGATTAATTTGGTCTAACATTCTCAGCCTCCTGTCAACGACAGTTAGTAATATCAGAAATAATGATAATTGAGGTTACCATACTCCGTCATAGGCTCTGGGTAAACCTCATGACGTAGGCGAAAAAAAACCGGCACTAGGCCGGTTGATTACGAAAGGTGAATTACAAAATATCGAGTAATTCAACTTCGAAGACGAGCGTACTGAATGGCGGAATTGAAGCGCCTGCGCCACGCTCACCATACGCAAGATGTTGAGGGATAACGAGTTCCCACTTCGAGCCTACTGGCATCAAGGTCAATGCCTCGATCCATCCAGCGATCACACCACTTACTGGGAACTCTGCAGGCTCCCCACGTGCTACAGAGCTATCAAACACAGTACCGTCAGTGAGTTTACCGGTGTAATGCACACGTACGCGATCTTGGCGAGAAGGAATAGCGCCTTCACCTTGTGTCAGGACACGGAACTGTAAGCCCGATTCGGTACTGTTGACACCCTCACGTTGGCGATTTTCTTCCAGGTATTTTGCCCCTTCAGCAGCCATTTCTTTAGTGCGCTCATCACGTACCGCTTCTGCACGTTCGTGCATTTCACGTAGTGCGCGATGTAAAACATCCATAGGCACAGCCGGCGAGTTTCCTTCCAGCGCATCACGCAGACCAGCTAATAGGGCATCAGGTTCCAGACCTTGTAATCCTGATTCTAATAATTGCTGTCCGACTTGCAGGCCAATACCGTAGCTTGCTTGCGTTTCGACACTGTCAAAAGAAAGAGTCGTCATTTCTGTTCCTTTCATCTAAATAAATTGAACCGCAAGGATAGCAGCGTCCGGGCTATTCGTAAAATTGATCCGCTGAGTAATGACTTTTTCTTAAGAAAGATTAACAATGATAGCTGTAATAGCGGCTGAACCTCAGCCCAACGCTAAAGGAGGCAGCGATGAAGGAGAGGATTTCGATTTATTTTCAAGCAATCGGGCAATTTTATCGATACAAGGTTCGCCCACGCCTTGAACCACTGCTCGCCCCCTTCTCGCCTTGGCAACGACGAGCGATGGCCATTTCAGCACTACTCATTGTTATTGGCTTAATATTACCAGGTCCTCCCTCACCCCCAGATGTCACCCTACATCATATTGATCCGCCGGAGGCACTCACTGCGCAAAGCGATTCGCAGGGGTCATGGCACACTTACCATGTTGCCGCAGGAGAAACTTTAGCCCAACTCTTTCGCGATCAGGGACTGGCAACAGAAGCGCTTTATGCAATGGCTAACGTTCAGGGAAGTGATAAACCGTTGGGGACATTGAGTGCTGGACAAGCCGTGAAGATACGGATGACAGCCAATAAGACGGTAACAGGGTTAACGCTGGAGAATACGCGAGGGCAAGTATTATTTGTCCGCCAAGAAGATGGGCGCTTCCTACGGGTACAATAGTTAAAAGCAAAAATGCCGGCTTTCGCCGGCATTTTTCTCACAACTGAAATTACTCAGCAGCGATTTTGATAACCAGTTTAGCGAAAACTTCGCCGTGAACTTGGAAATCAACTTCGTGGTCACCAGTGGTGCGAAGTACACCATTTGGTAAACGCACTTCACTTTTAGCAACAGCAACACCTGCAGCGGTCACAGCATCCGCGATATCGCGAGTACCGATTGAACCGAACAGTTTACCGCCTTCACCCGCTTTAGTTGCGAGGGTGACAGTGCCCAGTGCATTGATTTTCTCAGCACGAGCATTAGCAGCAGCCAGAGTTTCCGCTAATTTAGCTTCTAACTCAGCACGGCGAGTTTCGAAAAACTCGATGTTGTTTTTAGTTGCTGGGACAGCTTTACCTTGTGGTACCAGGAAGTTACGAGCGTAGCCCGCTTTAACATTAACCTGATCACCTAGGTTGCCCAGGTTTGCTACTTTATCAAGCAGAATAACTTGCATTACCTTATCCTCTTAAAGTCGTTAATGGACAGCTACCGATTACTGATGACGATCAGTGTACGGTAACAGGGACAGGTAACGCGCGCGCTTGATAGCACGGGCCAGCTGACGCTGGTATTTTGCACGGGTACCGGTAATACGGCTTGGTACAATCTTACCGCTTTCAGTGATGTAGTTTTTCAGCGTTGCGATATCTTTATAATCGATCTCTTGAACGCCTTCCGCGGTGAAACGGCAGAACTTGCGACGACGGAAATAACGTGCCATTTGGCTAGTCTCCAGAATCTATCAATTCAATCTGCTCGGCATGCAGTACAAGTTTACTTTGGCCTGTTTTCGCCTTGTGGCTATGGACAAAACCTTCAAGTAAAAGCTGCTTGCCGACCGTTATATATTGAGTAATAAACTGATGTTCGTGTCCACTGATAATCACAGGGATACGGCATACAGCCAGCCGGTTTATCCCGGCTTCCCGCTGCATAGATTCATGCTCTAACACGAATTGGCAATGCGGGATTCCTGACGGGCTAGTTTTTCTTACAACGGCTGTACACACGTGTCCAGACAGTTGTAGACGATTAGCCACCATCAAGAATTACTCTTCAGAATCCTCAGCATCTGAGTCATCAGCGGCTTCATTAGCAAAGTCATCACGACGATCACGACGTTCTTCTTTTGCTTTAACCATTGGTGATGCTTCAGTTACCGCATGCTTAACGCGCATGACCATGCTGCGGATAACGGCGTCGTTGAAGCGGAAGTTTGTTTCCAGCTCGTCAATCACTTCTTGCGGAGCTTCAACGTTCAGAAGAACGTAGTGTGCTTTGTGCAATTTGTTGATTGGGTAAGCCAGCTGACGGCGGCCCCAGTCTTCCAGACGGTGGATCTTGCCTTCTGCACCAGTGATAGCACCAGTGTAACGCTCGATCATGCCAGGAACCTGTTCGCTCTGGTCAGGATGAACCATAAATACGATTTCGTAATGACGCATCGGTTGCTCCTTACGGATTATTCAGCCTCCTGTCAGGGTCAGCCGCGGCCCATGGAAGCAAGGAACGTTTTAAAATGCGGCTGAAAAATTTGACGCGTAATAATACTGATACTGGTAGCTAAACACAAGACAATACCTCGCTTATTTAGTAAACATCTCGATTATTACCCATCTCGGCCCACCAAGGTCTATACTGGTGACGATTATCATAGGAGGAGTTATGTTAAAACCCATTGGTATTATTGCTGCGCTGCTGGTCGCACCAGGCGCTTTTGCCGCCGAGACCACCTTTAGTGATCTGGTTAAAACGCCGGAAGGGGGGAAAGCCCTTACTGCCTTAATCAGCCACCAGCACCTCCCCAACTGGATAAAAACCGGTGGCGTAGAGTCCCCCGCACAAACTGTAACGGTTAAAGGAAATGATTATCAGGTCTACACCATCTGTAAACCACACAATTGCGGTAACCAACAATTCGCAGTCCTTTATTCCGCAAAACTCAAACAGATGAGTGGGCTTTACCTACAAACCAACGAAAAGTCGCATCGCGAGACATTGCAATGGCTGAATATCAGTGATGAGTTATCCATCGATGGCAAAACGATTCTCTACGCGGCGACCACTGGTAGTTTATCGAATCATCCAACAGCCTTTAATTATGGTGATTAGAGAGTAAAATCGTACACATGAGGGCAGTTTACGCTGTCCTCTTCCCTCCCTCTCTTCCGCTGGTGGTAGCCCTTTTATCACTGTAAAAAACTTTATTATTCTTCCCTACTTTACTCTCTCGAAAAAAAGCCTATTTTAGCAGGTTAGAACCATTTCTAGGCTGCATTCACCGGTAGTTGGGCATAGAAATTGCTTAGATAGTATTACCCGATCTTGTCCTAGGTGGTGTGGAATGACTCAAGAAGTAACATATAAGCGTAATTTAGGTTTATGGCAGGTTGTGATCGTCGGTATTGCCTATATGACACCGATGACGGTGTTTGATACCTTCGGTATTGTTTCTGGTATGACGTCAGGCCGCGTCCCTTTAGCCTATCTCTTGGCGCTTTTTGCTGTTTTATTAACAGCATTCAGCTATGGCAAAATGGTCAAGGTATTCCCCAAGGCTGGTTCCGCCTATACTTATGCCCGCAAGACTTGCGGTAATAGAGTCGGATTTTTAGTAGGTTGGGCTTCCCTACTTGATTATATGCTGTTACCGATGATCAATGCGTTGCTCGCAGGGATTTATCTACGCTCCCTCTTTCCCCAAGCCCCTTCGTGGCTGTGGATAGTACTGTTCACCGGTTTAGTCACTTGGGTAAATAGCCGAAATATTCGTTTGCTTGCCAACCTCAACTTCCTGTTTGTAGGAGCTCCAGTACTCTTGATGGCCGTCTTTGTTTGGCTCGTCATCCAAGGTGTGGGGCACCAACATGGACATGAGGCAGTTTGGACCTTAAAACCTCTTTGGAATGGCGAACAGACGTTTCTACCGCTAGTAGCAGGAGCCGCGGTACTCTGTTTCTCATTTCTCGGCTTTGATGCGGTGACAACATTATCCGATGAGTCTCATCAACCTGACCGAACGATTCCGCGAGCGGTTCTGCTGACAGCCTTGATCGGTGGGATTATTTTCTTTATCGCAGCATGGTTCACCCAGCTTTACTTCCCGACCAATATTGAATTTAAAAACCCAACGGAAGCAATGCCAGAAATTGTGTTATACGTGGGAGGTAAGTTCTTCCAATCCGTCTTCCTCGTGGCGATTTTGGTAAACACTTTTGCCTCCGGCCTGGCCTCTCATGCGAGTGCCGCACGCTTACTGCATATCATGGGACGAGATGGTATTTTTCCTATCGCTAAGTTTCGCTATATCCACCCTCGTTTAGGTAGCCCGCTCTACTGCGTGCTGTTTGTCGGGGCGTTAGCGATGACCGCTGTGTTCTTTAATCTTGATACCGCAGTCTCTTTGATTAGCTTTGGTGCATTAGTCGCCTTCACCTCAGTCAATGTATCGGTCATTGCGTATTATGCTATTCAGCAAAAACACCTAAAAACGCCTGCGCATTGGCTTGCCCATTTATTGATTCCTGTGGCCGGTATTTTATGTGTCGGGGTGATGTGGCTGAACTTAGACCAAGATGCGATGCGATTGGGCTTAGTTTGGACAGCAATCGGGATAGGGTGGATTATCTGGTATTGGTGGACAAAGAAAGAGCTCGTATTTAGCCATTAACAATAACCCCGCTTACCTAGGGTAAGCGGGGATAGATTAGTGGATAAGGGAGGGTGACGCTTGAGTCGCGGCACCTTTTCCTGAGGAAGGGGAAAGGTGCTCTAAAACTTTTTCAACTTGTTCTAACACTTCATCGCACTGTGCAAGCGTCAAGGTTAAAGGTGGCTCAATCCTGACCGTACGAGCATTATTTAACGTTCCCGCCACCAGTATGCCTCGGCGGAACATTTCACTGGCAAAGGCATAACCCGTTTCATTGTCACAGAACTCCAATGCCTGTAAAAATCCCATCCCTCGTGCTTCACTGATCACTCGAGGATAACGCTTAGCGCACGCTTTAAGTCCATTCAGTAAGTAACTTCCTTTACGCTGTGCCTCTGCAGCAAGGTTATCGCGGAGCAGTACATTGATGGTCGCCAACGCTGCCGCACAGGCCATAGGATTACCGCCGAAAGTTGTTGTATGCAGGAAAGGATTATCGAAAAGCACTGAAAAGATACGCTTGCTCGCTATGGTTGCACTAATAGGCATCACACCACCGCCTAGCGCTTTTGCAAGACAGAGAATGTCTGGCTCCACACCATAGTGCTCACAAGCAAACATTTTACCCGTTCTTCCCATTCCCGTTTGCACCTCATCGAGAATGAGTAGAGCGCCTATTTCATCGCACAAAGCACGCACTGCCGGCAAGTACTCTTCTGGCGGAAGAATAACACCGCCCTCACCTTGGATAGGTTCAAGAATCACTGCAGCAATCCCCTCCCCCCGCGCCTCACACTCTGCCACCTTCGCGCGCATCGCCTGAATATCACCAAAATCAACGTGATGAAATCCTGGGACGAGAGGTTGGAAAGGCTCTCGGAAGACAGGTTTAGCGGTCGCCGAGAGTGACCCCAATGACTTGCCATGGAAAGCGCCATTGGCGGCAATGAAGCTGAATTTCCCATGAGGGGCCTGGTATGCTTTGGCTAATTTCAGTGCTGCTTCCACAGACTCGGTACCGCTATTACCAAAGAAACAATAATTCAACTCCCCTGGGGCAAGTCCGGCCAAAGCCTGTGCCAACAGAGCGCGCAAAGGATCGAGCAGTTCCTGACTATGTAAGGGTTGCTTATGAAGTTGATGCTCCACCGCACCAACCACTGTCGGATTACAATGGCCTACGCTAAAAATACCATAGCCACCTAGACAATCTATGTACTCATTACCACGCGTGTCTGCCAAGGTATTGAGGCTTGTAGCACGCCACTCAACTGCAGCATAACCACCGCCCGACGTGACTGATTTTCGGTATTCTAGGAACCCAGGATTAACATGCTGACGAAAGCCGTCGACGGTAAGTTGATTAAGGCGTGCGAGCTGGTCTGACGAAAGGGTATCACTTTGGATAAAATCTAATGCCTGCTGAGTCGACTCTAGCGGGGTTAAAGGTTGGTTTGTACGGTTCAAAATAGGCTCCTAGAAAGTCGCACCACGGAGTGCACTTATAGTGATGCATATTTCATTCCAGAATAATTTTATACGGCTCACACAATTCATGGATTATTTTGTTGAAATCCAATATTACTCACAAGCTAAACCCTTTTATTTTTTATCCTTAAATCATCTGATAGTGAATTTTTCTTAATATTAATGGGGGGCTACTTTAGAATATGCTAAAAATATTAAACCTCTCAGTAACTTCTTAATGGAAATAGATATGGTTAGATACCGTCTCGCGATAATGACATTATTTTTATGCTTACTTGCGGCTTGTGACGATGCGTCTAAAGCGCCACAATCTCAGCTCCCCCCCAAGGAAGCCACGCAGAAGACGTCGGCAGAAAACGTAGAGAAATTTCAAAAACAAAACGTCAATGATAAATCGGCGACGCAAGCCATGATTATTGACGGCGCAAGGAAAAAATTACCTCTCTTAATCGATCAGGCAACCTTATTGACCGACGTCTCGACTAAAAGTAATACCTTTATTTACCATTATGAGGTCAAAGGAATTCCCGTCTCAGTAATAAAGACGAATGATTGGCAGGAAAATATGAAGAAGACGATACAAGTTCAATACTGTAAAGACGACGACAAAATGAAAGTTTTTAGGGAGTTCTTCCCTGGAGGCTCGGCGTATAACTATTTTGTTGATAATAAGCTCGTCTATTCACATACGATTACGCCTGCTGAGTGCCACTAAGCTAACTAAGCATCTCCTCGCGGGAGAAGATGCTTAGCGGTTATTTATTGACGCTGGCGTACCGCTTCAAATAAACAGATCCCCGTGGCGACGGAGACGTTAAGTGAAGAGACCGAGCCAGCCATCGGAATACTGATTAACTCATCACAATGTTCGCGCGTTAAGCGTCGCATACCTTCGCCTTCAGCGCCCATCACCAGTGCCATTCCACCGGTCATTTTACTCTGATATAACGTATGATCAGCTTCGCCAGCAGTCCCGACAATCCAGATATGGTACTCTTGTAACAGGCGCATCGTTCTAGCAAGGTTCGTCACACGAATAAGCGGAACGGTTTCGGCTGCCCCACAGGCCACTTTCTTAGCCGTCGCGTTCAATGCTGCAGAGCGATCTTTAGGAACGATGACTGCCGCAACCCCTGCGGCGTCGGCGCTACGTAAACATGCACCAAGATTATGAGGATCCGTGACACCATCTAATATCAGGAGTAGTGGTTTATCCAGCTTTTCCAGTAAATCAGGCAGATCGCCTTCTTGATACTGACGCCCCGGTTTCACTAAGGCCAAGATTCCCTGGTGCACGGCACCTTCTGCAGCCTCATCTAACCACTGACGGGTCGCCACTTGAATAGTGATGCCCTGAGACTCTAACGCCTGAATCAGAGGTTGTAAGCGGCGATCATCACGCCCTTTTAAAATAAAGACTTGTTGAAAGCGCTGCGGTTGGCGTTCTAATAAAGCTTCGACCGCATGGATGCCAAAAATTTTTTCACTCATAATTTTCTATCAATTGCCTTGAGAGGGCTGGCAACTTAATGCTGCCAGCAGATTCTGCTTGCGCTTATTCTGCGCGATTTTTCTTCGCCGCACGCTTTGCTTTCGTAGCTTCCGCTATTTTACGGGTTTTTTCTGAGACTTTTTTAGGTTTTTTGTTAGCCGCTTTGGCGGTACTAGAACCCGCTTTTTTCTTAGTCCCGCGAAATACACTATCCGGCTCGAAGTTAACTTTTTTACCCGCGTTACGGCGTTTCTTTACTGCGCCAGAAGCAGTTTTCTTCGCGCGCTCTTTCTCAGTCTTGCCTTCACCACGCGGCTTACGCTGACTTGAGATCAATGCAAAATCGATCTTACGTTCGTCCATATGGACAGCATCGACCCTTACTTCTACAGTGTCACCTAAACGGAATACTTGACCACTCGCTTCCCCTGTTAGGCGCTGTCCAATTTGGTCATAGCGATAGTAGTCGTTATCTAAGGTCGATACATGCACTAACCCATCAATAAATAGGTCGGCCAGTCGGACAAAGAATCCAAAGTTGGTGACACTGGAGATAACCCCCGTAAAGGTATTTCCCACCTGATCCTGCATAAAGTCGCATTTAAGCCAGTCAGCCACATCACGTGTCGCTTCATCAGCGCGACGTTCCGTCAATGAGCAGTGTTGACCTAATTGCAACATTTGCTGCATATCGTAATGGCAACCACCGCCAGGGGTTATCGTATCAACGGGTTGTCCTTGCTCTTTAGCAATTAGATACTTAAGTGAGCGGTGTAACAGTAAATCAGGATAACGGCGGATCGGCGATGTGAAGTGCGCATAGGAGGTCAAGGCTAAACCGAAATGTCCGCGGTTTTCAGGATCGTAAATCGCCTGCTTCATTGAGCGTAACAGCATGGTTTGCAGCATTTCGGCATCAGGCCTGTCTGCCACAGCGTTCAGTAACTCGGCATAATCAAGCGGAGTCGGTTTGGTGCCGCCGGTCAGCGTTAGCCCCAATTCACCCAATACTTTTCTGAAGCTTTTAATACTTTCATCGGTCGGGCGGTCATGGTCACGGAAGAGAACGGGCTCTTGATACTTTTCAGCGAATCGTGCCGAGGCAATGTTCGCCAAGATCATGCACTCTTCGATTAACTTATGCGCTGGATTACGGCGTAGACGCTCAACACGTTCAATACGACGTTCAGCATTAAAGATAAACTTCGGCTCTTCAGTCTCAAATGAGATACCACCACGTTGTGTACGCGCAGTTTCTAACACTTGATACATGGCATACAGCTCTTCAAGATCTTTTACCCGAGGAGCATATTGCTCACGCAACGCTTCATCGCCTTCAAGGATCGACCATACCTTATTGTAAGTGAGACGTGCATGAGAATTCATTACCGCTTCGTAATGTTTGTAGCCGGTTAATTTGCCGCGTGCGGAAATCGTCATTTCACAGACTAGGCAGAGACGATCCACCTGCGGATTCAACGAGCAAAGCCCGTTTGACAAGACCTCTGGAAGCATTGGTACGACTTGTGTCGGGAAGTAAACTGAGGTCCCGCGTTTTTCAGCTTCGTGGTCCAGTGCCGTGCCAGGTCGGACGTAGTAGGTCACATCGGCAATCGCTACCCACAGCCGCCAGCCACCGCCACGCTTTTTCTCGCAATACACGGCATCATCAAAGTCGCGTGCATCTTCACCGTCAATGGTCACTAACGGCAGTTGGCGTAAATCGATCCGTCCTTGTTTAGCACTCTCGGGGACTTCTTCGCTAAGATGGCTGATCTCAGTCTCAACGTCAGCGGGCCACTCATTAGGAATTTCATGGGTACGCAAGGCCATGTCCACCGCAAGGCTCGTCCCCATCTCATCACCCAAAATTTCAGTGATCTTACCGATGGCTTTCATTCTGCGTGTAGGCCGTTTCTCTAAGGTCACCACGACCACAGCCCCCATGCGTGCCGGCATAGTAGGGTCGGCTTCAATTAAAATATCAAAGCTCAGGCGGCTGTCATCCGGTACGACAAAACCCGCCCCGGCATCGGTGAAGTAGCGCCCAACAATTTGTGGATTACGCGGCTCGACCACACGCACCATTCTCGCTTCACGGCGACCTTTACGATCGGACCCCATCACTTGCGCTAAGATAATATCGCCATGTAAACAAAGCTTCATCTGTTCAGCGGAAAGATAATAATCATCTTTCTGCCCTTCAACACGCAAGAAACCATAACCATCCCGATGACCAATCACTTTGCCACGGATAAGGTCTAAGCGCTCAGGTAAGACGTAACATTGACGGCGGGTAAACACTAACTGACCATCACGTTCCATAGCTCTTAAGCGTCGACGTAACGCTTCTAGTTGCTCTTCACTGGTAATATTCAGCTCCGCGGCAATCTCATCGCGGCGAGCAGGTGTTTCACGTTTTTCTAAATGGGCGAGAATAAACTCGCGACTTGGGATCGGATTTTCATATTTTTCCGTTTCCCGTTGTAAAAAGGGATCTTGTGACACAGGGTCCTCCAATGTCTCTACTATAAGTTCTCTACGGAAATTTCAGCGTTGAAAATCCGTTTCAAATTCCCGTCATTTGCGATGTCCGCTAAAGTATATTTATCTAACTCAGCGAGAAATTCTTTCATCGCTTGCGCGAGGATCCTTTTCAAATGACAGGACGGTGTAATTAAGCAATGGTCACAATCGACCAGTTGTAGGGGTTCCAAACGACGGACAACATCCCCGATATTGATTGATTCTGCAGGCCTTGCAAGGCGTATACCTCCTTGCTTTCCTCGACTCGATTTAATCAAGGCTTCCTGACTCAACTTATGAACAATTTTAACCATGTGGTGGCGAGAAACAGCATAAAGCTCGCTGACTTCAGTAATAGTCGTCATTTTGTCAGCGGGCAGGCTCGCCATAAAGATCAATGCTCGTAACCCATAGTCAGTAAAACTAGTCAGTTGCACATCAGCCTCAAATAATGCTCAGGACAAAAAGATAAATGGCTCTACTGAATTATAAACCAATCTCGATAGTGCGGGCCTTTTGTTTGTAGGTCAATACACAGAGAACACTGCAAGGAAGATTTAGTCAGGTAGGAAAGAAAAACAATGGCCGGTATCACACCGGCCACTTTTAACATATTAGCTATCAAACGGATCTCGTAAGATCATCGTTTCGCTACGGTCTGGGCCTGTAGATATAATATCTACCGGTATACCCGTCAATTCTTCAATGCGTTGGATATAATCCAAGGCTGCTTGTGGCAGACCATCACGGGTTTTCACACCGAAGGTGTTCTCATCCCAACCTGGCAGTGTTTCATAAATGGGTGTTAAACCTTCCCAATTTTCTGCTGCCAGAGGCGTGGTATCGACCTCTTTACCGTTAGGTAAACGATATCCCACACAGATCTTAACTTCTTTCAAACCATCAAGGACGTCTAATTTTGTTAAGCAAAAACCTGATAGGGAGTTAATTTGTACTGCACGGCGTACCGCAACAATATCTAACCATCCAGTACGACGACGACGACCAGTGGTTGCACCGAATTCATTACCTTTTTTACCTAAGAACTCGCCGATATCATCAAACAGTTCTGTCGGGAATGGACCTGCGCCCACACGGGTAGAATAGGCTTTAACAATACCTAAAACGTAATCAACATAACGCGGTCCTAAACCACAACCTGTTGCCACGCCGCCAGCGGTAGTGTTCGAGGAAGTCACATAAGGATAGGTACCGTGATCGATATCAAGTAATGTACCCTGCGCACCTTCAAACATCATAAAGTCGCCACGTAAGCGCGCTTTATCAAGGAGATCAGAAACATCGACAACCATTGAGGTCAAGATATCTGCCATGGCCAGGGTATCATTTAAGATAGTGTCGTAATCAACCGCTGGCTCTTTGTAGTAGTGTACCAACTGGAAGTTATAATATTCGACAATTTCTTTCAGCTTCGCAGCGAAGGTGTCTTTGTCAAAAAGGTCACCGACACGTAAGCCACGACGAGCGACTTTATCTTCGTATGCTGGGCCAATACCGCGGCCTGTAGTACCGATAGCTTTTGCACCACGCGCTTTCTCACGCGCCACATCCATAGCAACATGGTATTGCAGGATTAGCGGACAAGCTTCAGAAATCAGTAAACGTTCACGTACTGGGACACCACGATCTTCCAGGCCTTTCATCTCTTTCATCAGAGCTTCTGGAGAGAGCACGACACCATTACCGATGATGCTGGTAACATTATCACGGAGGATACCTGAAGGGATTAAGTGAAGAACGGTTTTTTCACCGTTGATGACAAGCGTATGACCAGCATTGTGTCCACCTTGATAGCGGACGACATATTTTGCGCGCTCAGTCAGCAAATCTACAATTTTACCTTTGCCTTCGTCACCCCATTGGGTGCCAAGTACGACAACATTATTACCCATTTTCTAAAACCATTGATTGCTTAAAAATGGATTCTACCACCAGCTTTTATCGGTTTCAGCTTTTTTAATAAGCGAACACCGCTTTTTTATTTAAGCGAAATATTAAATAAAAAAATAATGATTTTTCAGTTTAATATTCTAAATATTATCGGTTCATCATATAAAATATTACTATCCCTGCAACCACAAAAGCACCACCAAAGCGTCTCAGTAACTTTTCAGGCGAACTGATTAGGGTGAGCAAGCCTCTTTTCCAGACTTTAGGCAATAACATCGGGCCCAACCCCTCCACAATTAATAATAATGAAACGGCTGTCCAAATCGCTGAATGCATGGGGGTTCCTTACAATAAAAAGGGCCGGTAAAATCACCGGCCCCTGCAGTCTACTCGTAATTGAGAAGAAATGCAGTGTTAAGGGGATTTCATAAAACGTAGAAATTCACTGCTATTGTCTAAAAAGAGTAATGAGTTATCGGATGCAAAACTTTTCTCATAAGCAGAGAGTGACCGTAAGAAAGCGAAAAACTCCGGGTCTTGCGAATAGGTACTGGCAAAGATATTAGCCGCCTCAGCATCCCCTTCCCCCCGTATGGTTAGCGCTTGTTTTTGTGCTTCAGATAATGTTTTGGTGACCCCATAATCAGCCTGCGCGCGTAACTTTTCAGCCTCTTCTTGCCCTTGGGAGCGTTGGCTTCTCGCCACAGACTCGCGCTCTGCACGCATTCGATTAAAAATAGCCTCCGAGACTTCAGTCGGTAAATTGATCTGTTTGATCCGTACATCGACCACGTCGATACCCAAGGCCGCCATACTGTTGTTGTGCAGGCTATCGGTTATTTCGATCGATTCCGGTTGTAACTTCTCAAGATCTTCAGACTCAATACCCGCACTCCCTTTATTTAAGGCATCTCGCACGTCAGTGGTTAATCGTCCGCGAGAGTCTGTCACAATGTCTTTCACATCAAGGCGGCCAATTTCTGAACGCAAGCGATCGCTGAACTTACGTTTGAGTAACAGTTCAGCTCGTGAGATTTCCCCACCTCCTGTGGCAAGATAATATCGACTAAAATCGCTGATCCGCCACTTGATATAAGAATCTACTATCAGATCTTTTTTCTCTTTAGTGACAAATCTATCTGCCTGATTATCCAGTGTTTGGATACGCGCATCTAGTACTTTTACGGTTGAAACGAGAGGCCATTTACCATACAACCCCGGTTCATAAACGACAGGAACGTTATGCTCATCGCGTAACACCTTGCCAAAGCGCACAACGATTCCACGCTGCCCCTCAGGGATAATGAACCAAGCATTGAATAAAATGATGACTAAGGTTAAACCCGTTGTGATTAACACTTTACCCATTATTACGCCCTCCTTGGCGAGAATAACGACCTAAGGCCGATTCTTTACGGTCGTTGCTCAGGTTGCCTGGAAGACTTTTCACTTCATTAGGCGCATGCCCCCGCTGTTTCAATAATTGTTCTAGTGGCAGTAAGCTCACCGTATTATTTTGTTGTCCGCTCAGGACTTTCGGCGTATGGGCAAGGATTTTTTCCATCGTCTCAAGATATAGCCGCTGTTTAGTTATTGTCGGGGCAGCACGGTACTCCGGCAAAATTTTATTGAAGCGGGCAGATTCGCCCTCAGCCTCTAAGACCGTTCGTGTTTTATAAGCTCGTGCATCTTCAAGAATCCGTTGAGCTTGGCCATTAGCTCGGGGTTGCACTTCATTCGCATAAGCTTCTGCTTCGCGCACATACTGTTCGCGATTTTCACGTGCGGCAATAGCATCATCAAAGGCTGCTTTAACTTCTTCAGGGGGACGGGCAGCCTGAAAGTTAACATCAAGGACGGCAAGCCCCATTTGATATGGTAATACCGTCTGTTCGATTTCCCGCTGGGTTTCACTCCGAACAATTGTTCGTCCCTCAGTCAGTACCCGATCCATTGTAGAACGCCCTATCACGCCGCGTAGAGCGCTATCTGTCGCTTGGCGTAAGCTATCCTCAGCATTGACGACAGAATAAAGGTAGCGCACGGGATCAACCACCCGGTACTGAACATTCATTTCAACCCGTACCACATTCTCATCCGCCGTTAACATACTTCCCGTCGCTGCGAGTTCTTTAACCGAAGCAACATTAACGGCGGTAAGCCGATCAATCAGTGCTGGGCGCCAGTTCAGTCCTGGATCGACTAAGTGACTGTATTTCCCTAACCGCGTAATCACACCACGCTCCCCCTCGCCAATGGTATAAAAACCACTGATCGCCCATAAGCCAGGCAAAATCAACGCGATGGGGAGTAGTGTCGAGAATGTGGGGGTTGAGGGTGATGGGGAAGATCCCTGTCGACGTCGTCCAGATAGCGTAAACCATTTTGCTAGGGCCTGACGAAACAGCTTTTCAAGGTCTGGGGGACCATGTTGTAAGCTTGAGTGTTGGGAATTAGCGCAACGATTTTGCGCGAATGCACTGCATCGGGTGTCCTGGCTACCCGTTTGTTTCCACATCATACTAATCTCCATTTAGTGACATTGTGGAGGCCCCACTCTAGGGGCCGAATACTTATTTTACAACGTAATCTGATAAAGCCGGATATTGCTTATTGAGACGATGCCACTCAACGATCGGTAAACGGACCTGTAAACCGATGGATCCATCGTCCTGATTCCATTCTTCTGTAATTGCATCAAGCTGATAAAAACGACTACGTAAGCGCCCTGCTTCCGGCGGAAGTGTCAGAGTATGCTGAGCAATTTCGCCCGAAAGCCGTTCTGAAAGCGCCTGCCAGAGTAAAGGTAGTCCCAGCCCGCTTTGCGCAGACAACCAGACTCGTATCGGAACACCTTCCTCATTGCGATCGATACGTGGCTCAAACCCTTCTAATTGGTCGATTTTATTCATGACATGCAACGCCGGGATTTCGTCTGCTTCGATTTCTGCCAACACTTCGTCGACCGCTTCGATATTTTCATTCACACGCAAATCGGCCGCATCAATGACATGAAGTAATAACGTCGCTTCACGGGTTTCTTGCAGTGTGGCTTTAAACGCAGCGACTAAATCATGGGGTAAATGCCGGATAAACCCTACGGTATCTGCCAATACCACTTCCCCAACGTCTGTCACCGACAAGCGCCGCAAAGTAGGATCTAGTGTCGCAAATAATTGGTCAGCCGCATAGACCTCTGCCGAGGTGATACTGTTGAACAAAGTCGATTTCCCGGCATTGGTATAGCCAACCAATGACACGGTTGGAATATCGGCTTTCGCCCTTGCCTGCCGTCCCTGCTCTCGTTGCTTTTCAACTCGCTGTAATCGAGAAAGGATAAGGGTGATACGGTTACGTAATAAACGTCTATCGGTTTCTAGCTGTGTTTCGCCAGGCCCACGTAAACCTATTCCACCTTTTTGGCGCTCCAAGTGGGTCCAACCACGCACTAATCGAGTTGCTAGATGACGTAACTGGGCTAATTCGACCTGTAATTTACCTTCGTGTGTACGCGCTCGCTGCGCGAAGATATCTAAAATAAGGCCTGTGCGATCGATCACTCGACACTCACACAGTCTTTCTAAATTCCGTTCTTGGGCAGGGCTTAACGCATGGTCGAAAATCACGACACTGGCACCGGTAGCCTTGACTGCCTCAGCAATCTCTTCAGCTTTGCCTTCACCAACGAAATATTTAGGGTGGGGGGATTTACGGCTTCCCGTAACAACTTGCAGGGCTTCAACTCCTGCGGAAGAGACAAGGGTTTCAAACTCTTGTAGATCTTCGCTTTCTTTATCTTGTGAAAACCAGATATGAACTAAGACGGCCTGTTCGCCGGCATCATAACGCTCAAACAAGCGATAACCTCACTGAAAGGATGACAACCAGAGAGCCGAAACTCTCCGGTCGATAGGGACTTACTCTGCAGACTCACCTTCGTGGTGTGAACCAGTACCAGTAGCGCCATTATTATGATAATTGCTGCTGCCTGGTGCATTGGTGTGATGAGACACAGGGCGCGATGGCACGACAGTTGAAATAGCGTGCTTGTAAACCATTTGGCTGACGGTGTTTTTCAGTAGAATGACGAATTGGTCGAAAGATTCAATTTGTCCTTGCAGTTTAATACCATTAACCAAGTAAATAGAGACGGGTACACGCTCGCGACGCAAAGCGTTTAAAAACGGGTCTTGTAATGATTGCCCTTTAGCCATTCTATCTTTTCCTTATACGTTCGTAGTGTAATTATTATAGAGTTAGAAAACCGCTATGGCATACCATGCCTGAAGATTGTAAATAATCAATCAGTTATAGCACGAATAACGTTTAAAACTTTCTCACGAGCCAACTCAGGCTGCAGGCTATCAAGCCAAACTAACGCTTTCCACCCTCGCAACCAAGTCATTTGTCGCTTAGCCAATTGGCGAGTGGCACATATGCCACGGAAAACCATTTCATTATAATCTATTTCGCCTTCAAGCCATGACCACATTTGTCGATAACCGACACAGCGTACAGAAGGCATGTCCACATGAAGGTCGCCACGCTGGTAGAGAGCCCTGACTTCATCCTCAAATCCCTCATTCAGCATCTGCTGGAAACGCATTTCAATCCGTTGATGAAGTACATCACGATCTTGCGGAGCAATAGCAAACTGATAGACGTCGTAAGGGAGCGCTTCCCCTGCCGTTTCAGTTAACTCAGTTAGAGTTTTACCTGAAATGAGAAAAACTTCCAGTGCTCGTGTCAGTCTTTGTGGATCATTAGGATGAATTCTCGCTCCAGCACTCGGATCTATCAGACAAAGTTCTTGGTGAAGAGTTTCCCAACCTTCCAATTTTGCCCGGTTTTCAATTTGCTGACGGATCTCTGGGTTAGCAGAAGGTAGAGGTGATAGCCCTTCTAATAACGCCTTAAAGTACAACATTGTCCCGCCAACCAGTATCGGAATCGCCCCACGCTCGGTAATTTCAGCCATTTTCTGTAACGCATCTCGACGAAAATCAGCAGCGGAATAATGTTGGCTCGGATCAATAAGGTCTAAAAGGTGGTGAGGCGCTGCAGACTGTTCTGCTGCTGTGGGTTTCGCCGTGCCAATATCCATACCTCGATAAACGAGAGCGGAATCGACACTAATAATCTCTACCGGTAAAGTTTTTGCGAGCTCAATAGCTAATGCCGTTTTACCGGAAGCGGTTGGCCCCATAATAAAAATAGCTTTTGGTAAAGGTGATGTCATGTCATTCATTTAAAAGTGCTTCGAAAAAAGGAGCTAAATGTAACGGCTGAATAAGCCCCGCTGCGGGAGAAGCGACTTGTTCAGGATCTAGCCGTTCTAAATCAGCTAAGAGACTAATTGCTTGCGAGTGGCTCCAAGTACGTTCAGTACTGTCAATCGTCCCCGCTAACCATAACGTAAAAGTCGATGGGTTCACCTCAGATGCTGAAGATAACCATTCAATCAATTCCGGTAATAACCTTTGTAAGTTCTGTGCGCGTAAAGGTAAAGGCACTGCGCGCAGAGTACTGTAATGGCCGTCACTGTCTAAATCTATACCAAAGCGCTGCAGCAACTCAGCGTGTTGACTGATAACTTGCTTATCAATCACACGGCTTTTCACTCGTAAAGGAATGAGTAAAGGCTGCGAGACCAACGATTGGGTCGCTGGACTAAGTTGCTTTGCCAACACCAAACTCGCTGCTTTGGCTAATGAGAGTAAAGCCAGCCCCGTTGAACGCTCCAACAATGCAAAGCGCTGCTCACAGACAGTGAGGACTCGACCAAAGCCTTGTGTATGTCCGGCAAGAGGTTCGAGATAGTCAGCCTTGAGAGGCTCGACGGCCGCCTCTTCGACGCGTGGCGTCGAACTCACTAAACGCTGGTAAACGTCGGCCTCTTTTTTACGATAAGGCTCTGGTGAATAATTATGCCGCTCAGTAACCGGTTGAGCCGGCTGTGCGAATTTATTTTTACCGGCCGATACCCGGTTCTCAGCAATGATGGGCTGAGATAATGGCGCAGGCTGACTGACCTCTAACGATAATCCCTGTTCAACCGGCGTCAACGCGCTAGTGATACCCTGATATATAAAATCATGCACTAAGCGTGATTGATGAAACCGCACTTCGTGTTTTGCTGGATGCACATTCACATCAACTTGGTGAGGATCAACCGTCAGAAAAAGCACATATGCCGGTGTTTGCTGTGGGCCGATATGCTCTTGATAGGCTTGCCTGATAGCGTGATTAATGAGTTTATCACGCATCATACGGCCGTTTACATAGCAATATTGGATTTCGCTAACCTGCTGCGCATAATCGGGAGAGACAATCCAGCCTTCAATACCTAAGCCGTCATGTTGCCAATCTATATGTACAGCTTGTGAGACAAAGTTGGCCCCACAGATTGCGGCCAACCGCTGCTGTTTCTGTTTCTCATTATTTGCCACTCGATAGTGTCGGGCAGCTTTACCGTTGTGGGTCAACATAAACTCGACATCAAAACGCGCTAACGCGATACGCCGAATAACCTCATCAATATGGGTAAACTCTGTCTTTTCGGTACGCAGAAACTTACGTCGAGCGGGCGTATTATAAAATAGATCCAAGACCTCTAAGGTCGAACCGCATGGGTGGGCCGCGGGCTTAAGACTGACATTCATCTCACGCCCTTCAGCGTAAGCCTGCCAGGCTTCTTGCTGTGACTCAGGACGCGAGGTTAGCGTCAAGCGAGAGACTGAACTGATACTGGCCAAGGCTTCACCGCGAAACCCAAGACTTATAATGGCTTCAAGATCATCTAACGATGCGATTTTACTGGTGGCATGGCGAGCGAGCGCCAGAGAAAGTTGTTCTTTATCGATTCCACAACCATTATCCCGGATCGCGATCCGCTTGGTACCACCCTTATCGATGTCAATATGGATACGCGTCGCCCCGGCATCGAGGCTATTTTCAATGAGCTCTTTCACCACAGAGGCTGGGCGCTCTACCACTTCCCCAGCCGCGATTTGGTTAGCCAGCTGCGGGGGTAATATCTGGATTGGCATAAAGGATCCTCTGCAGCGACCTCTTCCAGCTACGATTGCGGGATGACTAAGGTCTGACCTAACATCACATTAGCGGAACGAAGCTTATTCTTAGTCATAATAGTTTGGGCACTTACCCCGTATTTCAAGGCTATCGCATTGAGCGAATCCCCTCGCACGACTTTATGGCGAATAACAGATGGCGATACGTTAGCAGTAGCCTTAGCACCGCCAATTCTTAACCGCTGGCCTACCCACACTCCCGGTTTTTTCAAACTATTCTGCTTAATAATCGCCTGGCTGCTGACCCCATAACGTGCGGCAATACCCGATAAGGTTTCTCCACGTTGGACAACATGCAATAACGATTGTGAGGATGCAACACCCTGCGCTGAACTGGCGACAGCCGGACGGTTTTCACTGGCAGCAATATATTGGTAAGGATGGCTACGGAAATAAGCGCGTAATCCCCGGTAAATCGCATGCGCGATTTTGGTCTGGTAAGCCGAATTACCTAATAATTTCTCTTCTTGTGCATTACTGATAAACCCAGTCTCAACTAACAAGGAGGGGATATCCGGTGAACGAAGGACCCCCAAGCTCGCATGCTCAGGCAGCCGTTTATGTAAAGGCGTGACTTGACGAAGGTTTTGCAGCACCTTGGTTGCAACGTCGTAGCCAACACGCTGTGAGTGACCAAATTGCAGATCCAGTACCGCTTGGCTTAAGTAGGGATCAGACTGACTATTCGCTAATAAGTCTCCGGCACCACCGAGCAGTTCAGATTGCTTCTCAGTTTGCTCTAACCAGTTGGCCATTTCTGAGTTAGCGCGACGATTAGAGAGTACCCACACTGAAGCTCCACTCGCAGAATGTACGGGCGCAGAGTCAGCATGGATAGACACTAATAAGCTCGCATTCTCTTTTCGAGCCACTTCTGAACGCCCCATCACGGAAATAAAGTAGTTACCATTACGAGTTAATACCGGCTTAAACATCGGATCAGCGTCTAGAAACTTCTTAAGTTTACGGGCTATCGCGATAGTGACGTTTTTTTCTTTTAAACCATGTTGACCAATAGCACCTGGATCTTGCCCACCATGCCCCGCATCGATGGCGACAATCACTACCTGATTTCGGGTAACTTGCCCACCGGGGTAAGTGGTGGTGTTAGTGTTAGACACTGCTGTTTTTGTCGGCGTAAACGGATTTTTTTCGGTTTTGTTTGCCGCAATAGCGGTGGGAGGAGCAGCTTTACCATTAAGCGTGACCACCACTTGCCACTGGCTACCCACCTGACGAGTAGTGACCGAAGAGCCCGAAGCCTGGGTCAACTCAAAGACCAGTCGAATCGCATGTTGGTTCGGGGGCTGGCTGGTTCTAATACGCTTAACAAGATTAGTTCCACTGAAATTAAGAGGAAGCCCTTTGATGGTTCCGCTTTCATGGATATCTATCACAAACCGTTCGGGATTATGCAAACTAAACCACGATGAAGTGGGCTTATCTGCAAAACTTAACGTCACTATTGATTGCGCCTCTCGATTATCGACCTGAATATCCGAGAGCGATGCCGCCACTACCACTCGACTCACGAGGCAACATAGCACGACGAGAATCAGCCGCCGTAAGGTCATGCTTCTCCCTCGTTAGCCGAAATTTCTTGTAGTAAATGTTCACCCCACGGTGAGCTAGCGACAATCTGCGCCTCTCTTCCATCACCTTGATACGCTAAGGTAATGGTGAGATCCGGCGAGGGTAAAATACCCGCGCCCTGCTGAGGCCATTCGACTAAACAGATAGCATCACCAGTGAAATAGTCACGTACCCCCATGAATTCAAGCTCTTCAGGATCGGCAAGGCGATAAAGATCAAAATGGTAGGCTAAGCGATCGTTAATTTCATAAGGTTCCACCAATGTATAGGTCGGGCTTTTAACGTTCCCTTGGTGACCTAGCGCTTGGAGAAAACCCCGGCTGAAAGTGGTCTTACCTGCCCCTAAATCGCCGACTAAATAGATAATTGTCGCTTGCTCACTGGCCTTTGCTAAGCGGGCACCTAACGCCAAGGTATCCGCTAAGTCAGCCAGCATAAATATTTTTGTTGTCATGTTACTCTTTAAGATCCTGAAGTGGATTGACACTTATTCTTAATTTTTCAATCACATCCAGAGCAAGCATGCCGCGCATTCCGTGGTCAGCCGCCACAAGATCGGCCGCATGACCATGAGCAACAACGGCGGCACAGGCAGCTTCATAGGGTTCAAGTCCTTGACCAAGGAAGGCCGTGACAACGCCCGTCAACACATCACCCATTCCCCCACTGGCCATGCCAGGGTTACCTACGTAGGCAATTGAGGTGGTTGCTGAGCTATCGGCAATGATAGTACCGGAACCTTTTAAAACGGCAACGCCACCATAACGTTCTACCAATAGATTCGCCGCGGCTAAGCGGTCGGCTTCGACCTCTGCAACACTCATCCCCAATAATCGGGCTGCTTCTCCAGGATGTGGAGTTAGAACCCGATTTTGACGTTTATCCGGTTCGATTGCTAGGAGGTTTAACGCATCTGCATCCCATACCATGAATTTTTTACTTAATTTTACGTCTTTTAGTGCGTTTTTTGCCCAATAAGATTGGCCAAGTCCAGGCCCAATCGCCACGACATCTGCCCAATCCAGTGCATCATGTAGCGATTGAGGGGTTAATTCCGCAACCATTAACTCCGGCCGAGTGGCTAATAGTGGCACAAGATTCGAGTGATGGGTTAATACTCGAACGAGGCCTGCGCCGCTGCGTAACGCTGCTTCACCGCTTAGACGTATAGCGCCGGCGGTCCCTTCCGCACCGCCAATCACCACCACTTTACCCATATCCCCTTTGTGGGCGCTGGCCTGACGTTGAGGTAACCATCGAGGTAACTGCCGAGCAGTAAGACATTCAATGGGTGGCGAAAGCTGGGGCAGTAGATGAGAGAGCCCCAAGTCAGCCACCCACAGCTTACCGCTATAGGATCTTCCTTTGCCGGTTAACAAGCCTGGTTTCAATGTGATAAAAGTCAGTGTCTCGGTAGCCTGTATTACAGAGCCTAAAGGCTGCCCTGTTTGAGCCTCTAATCCCGATGGAATATCGACGGCTAATACCGGTGCAGAGTAGTCATTAGCTAAATCAATCAGCCTTTGGCATTCCTCACGAGGGGCCTGACGTAGGCCAATTCCTAACAATGCGTCGACAATCAGATCGACATCATTAGGCCAAGGGTCGGTTGCCGATAAGGAAGGTTGCGGTGAGATATCATCCC
Organism: Tatumella ptyseos; assembly: GCF_030552895.1. NCBI lineage: Bacteria > Pseudomonadati > Pseudomonadota > Gammaproteobacteria > Enterobacterales > Erwiniaceae > Tatumella > Tatumella ptyseos. Next base: position 2,643,560 of record NZ_CP130649.1, read on the forward strand.
ATAGCGCTTTAGCGCGTGCTGCCTCCTTCGGTCGGTCGTGGTGGAGCGTTGCTTCTACCACCGTGACACGAATACCGGCTTGGTGAAGAAGCGAAGCCAGTACAAATCCATCACCGCCATTATTACCGGTACCACATAACACTAAACAGTGTTGCGTCTTGGAAAATTTTTGGGCGACTAAGGTCGCTAACGCCTCACCAGCTTGCCACATCAAAGTATAAGATGAGCCATCGTGTAACCGACATAACCTTTGTTCAAGCTCTGCAATATGGTCGACAGGCCAACAACCGCTCGGAAGCTGGTCACTCACTGCTGAAATACTCTGCATCATTCCGACTCCTACTCAATTCTCGCTGACCTAGCGATAGACGAATAAATAAAAAGAATAGGTCGAAACCTGGCTAAGCGACAGAATTACAACAGGAATTCTACTGTGAATAGCTTTTTACGTTGAGGGGGGGAAACGGGGGTAACGCACTAGAAGAATAATTACCATAAAATATAAAAAACTTATAAATCATGATGATAGGAATATATTATAGATTCTAGTTATCAAAGCGCAACAGTGAATACCCTGTGGATAACTCTGTTGAAAAGCTTAATGATTACCGATGAAATCTACGCGACAGAGCAGAAGGGGTAAAATAAAAAACAGATATGAAAATTTGGAGCGGGAAACGAGATTCGAACTCGCGACCCCGACCTTGGCAAGGTCGTGCTCTACCAACTGAGCTATTCCCGCATTATGGTGGGTACTACTGCTTGACGTCCTGGAGCGGGAAACGAGATTCGAACTCGCGACCCCGACCTTGGCAAGGTCGTGCTCTACCAACTGAGCTATTCCCGCATTAGGAGGTTTTAATTAACAACTTCAACAACTTTTATAACTTGGAGCGGGAAACGAGATTCGAACTCGCGACCCCGACCTTGGCAAGGTCGTGCTCTACCAACTGAGCTATTCCCGCGCCCTGAACAGTAAAATATTTACTACCGTTACGGGGTGCGAATTATACGAGAATAATCGTCCTGCGCAACCCCCCTACACCGCTTTTTTTATTTTTTCGTATCAACTGCCGATTTACTCGGCAGTTTGCACAGTTATTATCCTAAAAATCACAATTTAAGAAAGTTTTCGCGGTAAAATGCTAACTCAGCGATGGACTCTTTAATATCATCTAACGCTTGGTGAGTTCCTTTTTTGTGGAACTGTTGCAAAATCTCTGGCTTCCAACGACGCGCGAGTTCTTTCAACGTGCTGACGTCTACCGCGCGATAATGAAAATAATTTTCAAGCTGCGGCATATAATTCACTAAGAAACGACGATCTTGCCCGATAGAGTTACCACAGATAGGTGAGCTGTTTTCCGGTACCCACTGTTTTAGGAATGCTAAGGTTAACTGCTCCGCTTCCGCTTCCGATACCGTACTCTGCTTGACTCGGGCCACTAAACCACTTTGCGTGTGAGTCTTAACGTTCCACTCATCCATCAAGGCTAGCTGTTCATCACTTTGATGCACGGCCAATACCGGCCCTTCCGCAAGTATCGTTAAGTTGGCATCAGTGACAATCGTAGCGATCTCAATAATCCGATCTCGTAAGGGGTCTAACCCCGTCATCTCTAAATCAATCCAAATTAGGTTATCTTTATGCTGCGTCATTGTCGCTCCCACTTACCCGCTAAATTCGCCATTTGTTCTCATTAAGGTGTATCATAGACCTTTTGCCCACTCAGGGCGAAATATCTGTTAGATGAGAGGTTGCGTGAGTAAAAATAAACTATCAAAGGGCCAACAACGGCGAGTTAATGCCAACCACCAACGTCGGTTACAACAGCGTGAAGGTAAAGTGGAGCCTGATGATAGCCTATTTGCCGAACCTCAAGAAGGGAGAGTCATTAGCCGCTTTGGGATGCACGCCGATATTGAAGACCCCCAGGGGCAGATTTGGCGCTGTAATCTACGCAGAACTATTCGCTCATTAGTCACTGGCGATCGGGTAGTATGGCGCGCGCCCTTAGAAGGGATGGGTAAGGGTATTGTTGAAGCCGTCCACGAGCGTAAATCGGTACTCACCCGTCCTGATTACTACGATGGCATCAAACCTATTGCTGCAAATATCGACCAAATTATTATCGTTTCTGCAATTTTACCCGAGTTGTCATTAAATATTATTGACCGCTACTTGGTTGCCTGTGAAACCCTTAATATCGCCCCACTCTTAGTCCTTAATAAGACTGATTTATTGGACGAAGACGCGATGGCATTTGTAGATGAACAAATGGCGATCTATCAGGATATTGGTTACCCAGTGTTGAAAGTGTCAAGTCATCAACGAGAGGGGCTTGAACCGCTTGAAGAAGCACTAACCGATCGCGTGAGTATTTTTGCTGGACAGTCTGGGGTGGGTAAATCAAGCTTATTGAATGCATTATTAGGCTTTGATGCCCTCGATAATAATGCCATCTTAACTAATGATGTCTCCGATAACTCAGGCTTGGGGCAACATACCACTACTGCTGCTCGGCTCTACCACTTCCCACAAGGCGGCGATGTTATCGACTCTCCGGGGGTAAGGGAGTTCGGGCTGTGGCACTTAGAACCGGAACAAATCACTCAAGGATTTGTCGAATTTAAACCCTATCTAGGACTCTGTAAGTTTAGGGACTGTAAACACCTTGATGATCCAGGTTGCGCGCTGCGTCACGCCGTTGAGTTAGGCGAGATTGATGAACAGCGTTTCGAGAATTATCATAGAATCCTTGAAAGCATGGCTTCGGTAAAAATAAGAAAAAATTTCAACAGTAAAGAGTAATCGCCAGTTAGGCGCTCTTTTACTGCACACATGTATAGGGTTGTGGCGTTGCCCACAATCACATTTAAGAACAATTAAGTACGCCAGGAGGCGCCCGTGTTAGATAAGTTGAAATTAGGTATTAACGCCCTTCTTCCTAAAAAACAACTCACAGAACTTGCTGGCTGGGGAGCAAGCCGCCAAGCGGGTTGGCTAACCAAGGCTGTTATTGATATTTTTGTTTGGTATTACAAAGTGAATATGCAAGAAGCGGCTAAACCTGATACTGCAAGTTATCGTAGTTTTAATGAGTTTTTTGTTCGTCCGCTAAAAGATGAAGCCCGTGTGATTGATCATGCTGCGAATATCCTTGTTCAGCCAGCAGACGGCGCAGTGAGCCAATGTGGACGTATCGACGAAAACCAAATTTTCCAAGCTAAAGGTCACTACTACACGCTGGAAGCTTTGTTAGCCGGAAACGAAGAGCGTGCTCAGCACTTTTACAATGGTCAATTTGTGACGACCTATTTAGCTCCGCGTGACTATCACCGCGTACATATGCCGTGTAATGGGATATTACGTGAAATGGTCTATGTACCTGGAGATTTGTACTCAGTTAACCCCCTTACTGCACAAAATATTCCCAACCTCTTCGCACGTAACGAACGCGTTATCTGCTATTTCGATACCGATATGGGACCTATGGTACAAATTCTGGTGGGTGCAACCATTGTCGGAAGCATTGAAACCGTGTGGGCCGGTACCATCACGCCACCGCGTGAAGGCGTTATTCAACGTTGGCATTACCCACAAGCCGATGAAAAGGGTGCGATTGTCTTATTGAAAGGTCAAGAAATGGGCCGTTTCAAACTTGGTTCCACCGTGATTAACTTATTCGCCCCTGATCAAGTCCGTCTAAGTGAAGCGTTAGAAGCCCAAGCGCCAACTAAAATGGGCCAGCCTTTAGCAGAAAAAATTGCTGTTCAGGCGCCAACATCAACCCCACTACAAAATGAGAGTGGCGTGGTAGAACAGACCGAAGCCTAATACAGAGGGCCTGGCAGTGCGTATATTACCCGTTATTCTACTGAGCTTAGGGCTTGGTACTACTTTCGCTAGTGATGCACTGCCTGAGCCTCCGCAGATCCGGCAAGCGCTGGAACAGGCTCAAAATAGTAAAAATCCTGCCGCGCAGACCGACATTATTCAAGCCCTAAAGAGTGCGCTGGATTATACGAATCAGCGTAATCAATCGATTGAAAATGCGCGACAATATCAGCAAGTCATCGATAATTACCCGCAACTTGCGGCAACGCTACGTCAGCAAATTACCACTCTGAACGAAACCAGCAAACGCGTTAATCCAGCCTCATCGAGTAGCGATATTGAACAAGAGATCTTACGTGTCAGCAGTCAATTGTTGGAAGAAGGCCGTTTAGCCCAGCAGGAGCAGGATCAAGCCAGGGAGATCAGTGATTCTCTCACTCAATTGCCCAGTGACCAGACAGACGCTCGACGGGCGCTTTCTGAAAGCGATCGCCGCTTACAAAATTACCAAGTCTCCTCTACACCGTTAGGCCAAGCCCGAGGTAATGCCTATGAGGCAGAAAACGCAGCGAATAAAGCTCGCGTTAATGAGCTTGAGCTGGCGCAGCTATCTGCCAATAATCGGCAAGAACTAGCCAAATTACGCGCCGAATTTCACCAAAAAACCATTGCTCAACTCGATGCCTATCTTCAAGCGCTACGCGCTCGACAAAGCGCCCTCCGCCAAGATGAAGCACAACGCGCCTTAGAGCGTACTGAACAGCTAGCAGAAAATAGTGGCGATTTACCGCCTGTTATTCATGAGCAATTCACCGTTAACCGCGAGTTATCGGCGGCACTGAACCAGCAAGCCCAACATATGGAGCTGGTCTCTTCACAGCAACGGCTCGTCGCTAACCAGACTCAACAAGTGCGCCAAGCGCTCTCAACGTTACGGGAACAGTCACAATGGCTGGGCGAATCTACGCTTCTGGGTGAAGCACTCCGTGCGCAAGTGGCGCGATTACCTGATGCGCCAAAATCCCAACAGATCGATAGTGAAATGGGGGAGCTACGCGTTCAGCGCCTGCATTATGAGGATTTACTCGCCCGTCAACATGCGCTGCGCGAAACGCGTCAAGCGAGCGGTAAGTCAATTACTAGCGAACAACGCCGTATTTTAGATGCGCAGCTTAATACGCAGGGAGAGCTGCTTAATTCATTGATTTCAGGCTGTGACGCCTTAATTTTAGAAATTACTAAATTAAAAGTCGCGAATACCCAGTTACAAGATGCCTTAGGCGATGTCACGGATGCTACCCACCGTTACCTCTTCTGGACGGCGGATATTAACCCGATCACTCTGCATTATCCGCTTCAAGTCGTGCAAGACCTGACAAGATTATTATCTTTAGATAGTTTGGGGCAGTTGGGGAAAGCCTTAGTCATGGTCGCCACCAGCCGCGAGTCTATTTTACCGGTTATCGGCGCGCTAATATTGGTGATTGTCAGCTTGAGTTCACGCCGCCACTATCATGCTTTTTTAGCACGATCGGCTAGCCGTATTGGTAAAGTGACCCAGGATCGTTTCTCCTTAACTTTACGCACGGTATTCTGGTCAATTCTTGTCGCCCTCCCCTTACCCGTTCTCTGGGCGACGCTAGGTTATGGGCTACAACGCGCTTGGCCTTATCCCATTGCGGTGGCTGTGGGGGATGGTGTAACCGCGACGCTGCCTTTACTCTGGGCTTTTATGATTAGCGCAACCTTCGCTCACCCTAATGGGTTGTTTATCGCCCATTTTCGTTGGCCGCAACAGGCAGTATCACGAGCGGTACGCTATTACTCCCTCAGTATCGGCTTTATCGTTCCCCTCACGATGGTATTGATCACTTTCGATAATATCGAAGAGCGTCCTTTTACTGCCTCGTTGGGTCGACTGAGTTTTATTCTAATTTGTATCGCACTGACTATTGTCTCTAATGCACTGCGGCGTGCTGGCCTGCCGCTCTATTTTGACCGTCAAGGCAACAGCACCAACATGGTCAACCGCTTACTCTGGGATGTGATGATCATTATTCCACCTGTTGCCATCATTGCGTCCTTGCTCGGGTATCTCGCGACAGCGCAAGCGCTCCTAGCCAGGGTAGAAAGCTCGGTAGGTATCTGGTTTGTGTTACTCATTGTTTATCACATTATTCGCCGTTGGATGCTCATTCAGCGTCGGCGTATTGAGTTTGATCGCGCACGACAACGGCGGGCAGAGATTCTCGCTAATCGGGCACGAAACCATCAAGAAGATGAGAGTGGCGCACTGAATAGTGAAAGCCAAGAGACGATCGAAGAACCCGTCATCGACTTAGATACCATCAGTGCGCAATCGCTACGCTTGGTTCGTTCTCTACTCGCGTTAGTGGCACTTTTTGCGCTAATCCTACTTTGGTCTGAACTCCACTCCGCCTTCGCTTTCCTTGAAAATATCCCGTTGTGGGGAGTGACCTCATCAATTCAAGGGGTAGAGAGCGTACAGGATGTCACGCTCGGTGCGGTACTGATTGCGATCTTAGTGTTAATTATCACGCTGCAACTGGTAAGAAATATGCCAGCTATGCTTGAACTCGCTATTTTACAGCACCTCAATCTGGCGCCTGGCACCGGTTATGCCATCACTACGCTCACCAAGTATGTACTGATGATCGTCGGCGTCATGATGGGCTTTTCGATGCTCGGTATTGACTGGTCTAAATTGCAGTGGCTAGTCGCGGCAATGGGTCTGGGATTAGGCTTTGGTTTGCAGGAGATCTTCGCAAACTTTATCTCAGGCCTGATTATTTTATTCGAAAAGCCCATTCGTATTGGTGATACCGTTACCCTGCGAGACTTAACGGGTACCATCTCGCGAATTAATACCCGTGCTACGACGATTACCGATTGGGATAGGAAAGAAATTATTGTGCCGAATAAGGCCTTTATTACCGAACAGTTTATTAACTGGTCCTTATCGGATGCGCATACTAGAGTGGTCTTGAATATTCCAGCCCCCCCGCATGTGAGTAGCGCGGTGGTAACGGATTTACTGTTGGCGGCAGCAAATCGCTGTAGTTATGTGTTGAAAACCCCTGCAGCTGAAGCGTTCTTAGTCGATATCCATCAAGGTATTCAACTCTTTGAATTGCGGATTTATGCCGCAGAGATTGGCCATCGTATGCCACTGCGTCACGACCTACATCAACAGATCTTAAATAGTTTCAGTGAGCACAATATAGAGCTGCCTTACCCGCCGGTTCAGGTAAGAATGGAACAAGTCGGTAAGTCCGCCGCTACTATGCAATCAACACAGTACCAAGCTGGCGGCCTATAAAGCATTCAGCCAGTCATCACGACTGGCTGAAATCATTAACTATTCTCGACGGTAAAGGCCATAACCTCTTTTAACGAATCTGCTTTCAGTGCAAGCATCACCAAACGGTCAATACCCAATGCTACGCCGGAGCAATCAGGCATTCCAGCCGTCAAAGCCGCTAATAGACGCTCATCGATCGGATGTTCTGGTAAACCCATCAGCTGGCGACGACGGTTGTCTGCCACAAAACGTTGACGCTGCTCCTCACTATTGGTGAGTTCACGAAAGCCATTGGCCAATTCTACACCTTTGAAATAGACCTCGAAGCGCTCGGCGACACGATGATCTTCGGTACTGATTTCGGCCAAGGCTGCCTGGGAGGCAGGAAAGTGATAGACGAACGCGGGTTTATTTTCTTGCCCTATCTGCGTTTCGACCCCGAGCATAAAGAGTAATTGCAGCACGGTATCACGATCTTCTTCTCGCTCAACCAACTCTCCGACACCTAGCTTTTCGGCGCAGGCCACTAATTGCTCTTTATCGGCGGTAAGCGGATCTACCCCTAAATAGCGTTGGAAAGCTTGTTGGTAGGAGAGCGTTTCTGCGGGTTCGCACTCAATAATCTGTTGCAGTAAATCATCCACTTCATTCATCAGCCGATACATATCGTAGTGCGGGCGATACCATTCAAGCATGGTGAATTCAGGGTTATGATGACGCCCTGCTTCCTCATTACGGAAACAACGGCTCATTTGATAGATCGGCCCACTGCCTGCGGTAAGTAAGCGTTTCATATGGTATTCAGGGCTAGTCATTAACCACAAATCGCGCCCTTGCGCCGCACCAGGCCCGACAAAGCGGGTTGTAAAAGGTACCAGATGAATATCTGTCACCGTCGCTTGGCTCATTGCAGGGGTTTCGACTTCCAACACTCCACGATCAGCAAAGAAACGCCGAATATCGGCTAGCAAATTTGCACGCTTAAGCAGATTGGCAATAGGCGCACTCGGCTGCCATAAGTCCGATTCGTTCATCAACATTGTCCTTCAAAAAAGTCGTATGGGACGGTAGGTCCGTATAGGTAGTATTCACTGGCTAAAAGGGTGAAAAGGGGGTGATAGGCTATCAGCTTGCTACGTGCGAAATGGCGTGACCTAGGCCAGAAATATCTTCGCCCATCCCACGAAATGTATTACAAGCGGTGAGCGACGCGCTAAAAAGCAATAAAATAGCCACTCTTATTATTAATGTTTTCATCGCGCATAACCTTCAAAGAAACGCGCCATTAAGGCGCGCTTAGACTTACTTAACGCGTGAAACGTATTCGCCAGAACGCGTATCAACACGGATAACTTCGCCGATTTGAACAAACAGAGGTACTTTCACTACCGCACCGGTTGTCAGTTTCGCAGGCTTACCACCGGTTCCCGCGGTATCGCCTTTTAGACCTGGGTCAGTTTCAACGATTTCAGCTTCAATGAAATTTGGTGGAAGAATGCTAATCGGGTTACCATTCCATAAAGTAACGATACATTCTGCTTGGTCTTGTAACCAGATGTCGTTCTCACCAACTGCTTTAGCGTCAGCAGCTAATTGTTCGAAAGTGTTGTTGTTCATGAAATGCCAGAACTCACCGTCGTTGTAGAGGTAAGTTAAGGTCACATCAACAACATCAGCACCTTCCGCTGAATCGGTTGATTTGAAGGTTTTTTCGATCAGTTTACCGGTTAACAGACGACGCATTTTAACACGTGCGAAAGCTTGGCCTTTACCGGGTTTTACGAACTCACTTGCTTCGATAGCATAAGGTTCGTTGTCGAACATGATTTTAAGACCGTTACGAAAATCGTTGCTAGAATATGTTGCCATGAAGGCCCTCTATAAATAATCACTGGTATGAAGCCAAAAATGGCAAACATTGTAACCCTAAATACCCCTGCTAGAGAAGATTGGTTGCAGCAACTTGCAGACGTTGTGACAGAACCTGCTGAATTACTACGACTTTTAAATCTCGAACACCTACCTGAACTGCAGGCAGGCCATGATGCACGCCGTCTATTTGCACTGCGTGTACCCCGTGCATTCATTCGCCGAATGGTGCTAGGCGATCCTAACGATCCCCTATTGCGCCAAGTTATCACGCAAGCTAGCGAATTTACCCTAACACCTGGCTATTCGACGGATCCACTTGATGAACAAACCGCGGCAGTACCTGGGTTACTCCATAAATACGTTAACCGTGCGCTGTTATTAGTCAAAGGTGGCTGCGCAGTAAACTGTCGGTACTGTTTTCGCCGCCATTTCCCGTACCAAGATAACCAAGGTAATAAGCGCAATTGGCAGGTCGCCCTTGATTATATCCGCCAACACCCAGAATTAAACGAAATTATCTTCTCTGGGGGAGATCCTTTGATGGCTAAGGACCACGAATTGGACTATTTAGTCAGTGAGCTGGAAGCCATCCCCCATATTCAACGCTTACGGATCCACTCTCGTTTACCGGTAGTCATTCCCGCGCGGATCACCGAAACATTGTGCCAGCGCCTTTCGGTCTCACGCTTACAAGTGATTATGGTCACCCACGTCAATCACGCACAAGAGATCGACGCTGAGTTCGCTCAAGCAATGTCGCGCCTTAAGGCTGCGAATGTCACCTTACTAAATCAAAGTGTTTTATTGCGCGACATCAACGACGATGCCACTGTTCTTGCTACTCTGAGTAATCGTCTGTTCGAAGTCGGAATTCTCCCGTATTACCTCCATGTTTTGGATAAAGTACAGGGGGCCGCACACTTTTACGTCTCCGATGAACAAGCTCGTATCATAATGCATGGCTTATTGAGTAAAGTGTCAGGTTATCTGGTTCCCCGTCTTGCCCGAGAAATCGGCGGCGAACCGAGTAAAACCCCCTTAGACTTACAATTACGTCAGGTGTAATGGGGCATGATAAAGGCTGCAGGCGACTAATCATTTATCAAAGGAATATTTATGAAAAAGAGTTTATCTGTATCGTTACTTTCTCTAGCAACGCTTCTGGCTGCACAGCAAGCCTTTGCCGTACAAACTTGTGCCCAGAAAGAAGCCGCGCTTAATGAGCAACTGAGTTATGCCCAGCAACATAACAATAGCCATCAAGTCGCAGGGTTAAAGAAGGCGTTGGCTGAAGTGAAAGAGAATTGTACCGCCTCAAGCGTTCGTCACGATGCAGAGCAAGATGTTGAAAAATTGCAGCGTAAGCTAAAAGAGAAACAACAAGATTTGCAGGAGAGTCAACAAGACCTTCAAAAAGCGACTGCGAAGAATAACGCGGAGAAAATGGCTAAATACCGTGGCAAAATCGCCGAGAAACAAGCCGATATTGAGAAAATCACCACTGAGTTACACCAAAAGCAACAAGGTTTACGCGCCCTCAACTAGGGCTATCGATAAGCGTATCAACCCAGTTTGATACGCTTAGTCGTTAAATCATTATGGGCACTTATAGACTTGGCCAGACATCTTCGTCGCGACAGGCACGAAGCTCGACACTAAACTAAGCCCCGGTGTACTAGCGTTATAGATTACGTTACCGCCCATTTCTGCAGCACGATTACGTAAGTTATTTGCCGCACCTCGCAGAGAATTCCCACCTTCGATTTGTTGGCCTGAGAACCAATTACTCTGCTCACCGCTCGCAGTACCGATGTAGTGGCATTCAGCGCCAGGTTGCTGGTCAACGAAACGCACATTCTGCCCCGCTGCATTTAATTGATTACCGGACGAGCTACAACCCGCCGCAAGAAGTACCGCAAATAAAACCGGGATAACTGAAAGTAAACGCATTTTATTCCTCGTTATTATACGTAGTAAGTATCACCTGGTGCCTATTTAGGCTTACAACGTTTTGGCTTACTTGAGAGGCGTTAGAATATCGGCAAATACCATTAAATTCCAGCTATGCCGTAAAAAGTCTCCATTCGGATATTAACCGATAGCGTGTCACGCTTCGGTCATAGGTTAAGCATAGCTGAGTTTTAGTTAAGTCACAGCGTAGCCCATCCGCCTTATCCGCTAAGCATAAAAAAACCCTAGCTTTCGCTAGGGTTTCGTCTGGCTAACTCGACAGTTCACACTGTCTGGTTAGAGAGGCAATGATTGCCAGTGACCAAAGTCACCTTACATCATACCGCCCATTCCACCCATGCCGCCCATACCACCTGCAGCACCTAAGTCAGCTTTATCATCTTTAGGCAGTTCAGTGATCATGCATTCAGTGGTGATCATCAGACCCGCAACAGAAGAAGCGTATTGCAGTGCAGAACGCGTCACTTTAGTTGGGTCTAGGATACCGAAGTCGATCATGTTGCCGTACTCTTCAGTTGCCGCGTTATAACCGAAGTTACCTTCGCCTTGCTTCACTTTGTCCGCAACAACAGATGGCTCTTCACCTGCGTTAGAAACGATTTGACGCAGTGGTGCTTCCATTGCACGCAGTGCAACACGGATACCCACGTTTTGGTCTTCGTTATCGCCAGTCAGACCGGTGATTTTCGCTGCAACGCGAACCAGTGCAACACCACCGCCTGCTACAACGCCTTCTTCAACGGCTGCACGCGTTGCGTGTAACGCATCTTCAACGCGCGCTTTCTTCTCTTTCATCTCAACTTCAGTGGCTGCGCCAACTTTCAGAACAGCTACGCCGCCCGCCAGTTTAGCAACACGCTCTTGAAGTTTTTCTTTGTCGTAATCAGAAGTTGCTTCTTCGATTTGTTGACGAATTTGTGTCACACGACCTTTGATATTGGCTTCTTCACCGATACCATCGATGATAGTCGTGGTGTCTTTGTTGATCACAACACGCTTCGCTTGACCCAGATCTTCTAAAGCTGTTTTTTCCAGCTCCATTCCAATCTCTTCAGAAATCACAGAACCACCGGTTAGGATTGCGATATCTTGCAGCATTGCTTTACGGCGATCACCAAAACCAGGTGCTTTTACCGCAGCCACTTTGACGATGCCGCGCATGGTGTTAACCACCAGGGTAGCCAGTGCTTCGCCTTCAACATCTTCGGCAATGATCAGCAGAGGTTTACCAGCTTTAGCCACCGCTTCCAATACAGGTAACAGTTCACGGATGTTAGAGATTTTCTTGTCTGCTAACAGGATGAAAGGTTGTTCAAGTTCAACTGCACCGGTTTCTGGCTTGTTGATGAAGTAAGGAGATAAGTATCCACGGTCAAACTGCATCCCTTCTACAACGTCTAACTCGTCTTGTAGACCAGTCCCTTCTTCAACGGTGATCACACCTTCTTTACCCACTTTTTCCATCGCTTGAGCGATTAGGGTTCCGACGCTGGTGTCAGAGTTTGCAGAGATGGTACCGACCTGAGCAACGGCTTTAGAATCAGAGCACGGAACGGATAACGTTTTCAGTTGTTCAACTGCGGCGATAACTGCTTTATCGATACCGCGCTTGAGGTCCATTGGGTTCATACCCGCTGCAACGGCTTTAAGACCTTCGTTAACGATAGATTGCGCAAGAACAGTTGCGGTAGTCGTACCGTCACCTGCCGCATCATTCGCTTTAGAGGCGACTTCTTTAACCATTTGAGCGCCCATGTTTTCGAACTTATCTTCTAATTCGATTTCGCGCGCAACAGAAACACCATCTTTAGTGATGGTAGGAGAACCAAATGATTTATCAAGAACAACATTACGGCCTTTGGGACCTAAGGTCACTTTTACCGCATCAGCAAGAATGTTTACGCCACGTAGCATTTTAACGCGTGCGTCGTTACCAAATTTTACGTCTTTAGCAGCCATTTTCTATTCCTTCAAAATTTTACAATGAAATATTTCGTGTAATTACGCAGTTACGACGGCGAGGATATCGTTCTCGGAGATGATAAGAACTTCTTCGTTATCAATCTTTTCTGTTTTAGCGCCGTAACCTTCGTTAAAGATCACTACATCACCGACTTTTACGTCCAGTGGTTTTACTTCACCATTTTCAAGAATGCGACCATTGCCCACCGCTAACACTTCAGCACGGCTTGATTTGCCCGCTGCAGAACCCGTTAATACGATGCCACCGGCTGATTTTGCTTCAACTTCTTTACGCTTAACAATTACACGGTCATGTAATGGACGAATGTTCATTTGATCGTTCTCCTATGAGATAGCTAATCACGCATTATTTTAAATTTGATGCCATTCTGGCTTCGTGACTTCAGAGGTAGGGACGACGGACTTCACTTTCAAGGGGAAGAAAGAAATTTTTTTTAAAAAAATTCCCCATAGAAACGTTTTTAGGCTAGCGGAGTAGCGGTAGGAAAAGCGATATCACGCTAGGGTCAGCTAGCGTGATATCAGAAGGGGGATTACTCTGTTTTATGCGTTGACGTGCTATTGCCCCGGTGATCGAGGCGTTTTTCTTCATGGCGCTCAAACTCTCCTTCCATGGTGTACCCCGTGTCTTGGGTAGTTTGGCCCCTGCCACCCCAAACAGTGATAAAAGGCATCAGCTTATGGGTCAGTCGTTGCTGCACAGGCGGAAGTAGCAGTAAAGCACCTAAGAAATCGGTGAAGAAGCCGGGCAATATCAATAAAAATCCCGCCAGAAACAGGGATAATCCACGTGTCATTTCCGGGGCCGGGTTCTCATTACGAACCAGTTTCTCTTGCATGAGACGGAAATTTTTAATCCCTTGATTTTTTACTAACGATAACCCGATCGCTGAAGTGGCAATCACTAACAGCAGTGTTAGTAGTACTCCAAAGAGATGAGCCACTTTGATAAAGAGTGATATCTCGATCCATGCCAAGATAAATAAAGCTATAAATGGTAACCAACGCACGGTGGGCTCCTTAAATTCGTAAAAAGGATCGCTGTTCGACCTAATTCTTAATCATGGGTATCTCTCTCGCGCAATTCAAGGTGATTGACCGCGAAAAGGGCACTAAATACGGACTTTTTTGTCAATTAATGTCATCTCACTTTGCTTAGTATGGGATTGATGCCGTAAACAATTCATTTTTACTATTGTTAAATCTCAAGTCCTATTCATACACTAAGCACAAAGATTCGGTAATCACGGTTACCGAGGGATTAAATGTAAAAAAAAAGTTACTATATAGTGATCTGTGTGGCTGAATTTTAAATAAAACAGCCTATGATCGCGTCACGGTTTGCTACGCGTCGCGCAGTACCGGTTCAATTAATACGGCAACATTACCGTCGACATGGAAAACGACGACCTATTATAAGAAGGCTCTCATGACCAAAAATATTCGTATCGAAGAAGACCTCCTCGGCATGCGTGAAGTCCCCGCTGATGCTTACTTTGGAATTCATACGTTACGTGCGATTGAAAATTTTTATATAAGCAGCAGTAAAATCAGCGATATTCCTGAATTTGTTCGCGGCATGGTAATGGTAAAAAAGGCCGCGGCATTAGCCAACCGCGACCTCAAAACACTCCCGCGCAGTATTGCCGAGGCGATCATCAAGGCCTGTGACGAAGTTCTAAATAACGGAACCTGTATCGATCAATTTCCAGTGGATGTTTATCAAGGGGGAGCAGGAACCTCGGTCAACATGAATACCAATGAGGTTCTGGCTAATATTGGGTTAGAGTTAATGGGCTATCAAAAAGGTGAATATCAACACCTTAATCCCAATGACCACGTCAATATGTGCCAATCGACCAACGATGCCTACCCGACCGGTTTTCGTATCGCCGTCTATCACTCCCTATTAAAACTGATCGACGCAATTACTCAGTTAAGCGAAGGCTTTGATCGTAAGTCAAAAGAGTTTTCCCATATCCTCAAAATGGGTCGTACTCAGCTTCAAGATGCGGTGCCGATGACCGTCGGCCAAGAGTTCAAAGCATTCAGCGTATTACTCAAAGAAGAGACAAAGAGTATTCTGCACACCGCTCAGTTGTTATTAGAGGTTAACCTCGGTGCGACAGCTATCGGTACACGCCTCAATACTCCTGAAGGCTATCAAACTCTCGCAGTTAACTACCTTGCTCAAATCACACAACTGCCGGTAGTGGCTGCTGAAGACCTGATCGAAGCGACTTCCGACTGTGGCGCCTATGTCATGGTCCACTCTTCGTTAAAACGTCTGGCGGTTAAGCTTTCAAAAATCTGTAATGACTTACGCCTACTCTCTTCGGGTCCGCGTGCCGGACTAAATGAGATCAATCTACCGCAATTGCAGGCCGGTTCATCCATCATGCCAGCCAAGGTCAACCCTGTGGTGCCTGAAGTGGTTAACCAGGTGTGCTTTAAGGTGATTGGTAATGACACCACCGTGACGATGGCGGCGGAAGCTGGGCAACTGCAATTAAATGTGATGGAACCCGTTATCGGCCAAGCGATGTTCGAGTCGATTTCCATCCTCAGCAATGCTTGTTACAACCTGCTGGAGAAATGCGTTAACGGCATCACTGTTAACCAAGCTATCTGTGAGTCCTATGTATTTAATTCAATCGGTATCGTCACCTATTTAAATCCTTATATTGGCCACCATAATGGCGATATTGTGGGTAAAATCTGTGCCGAAACCGGGAAAAGTGTCCGTGAAGTCGTACTCGAAAGAGAACTACTGACCGAGTCAGAACTCGACGATATTTTCTCTGTAGAAAACCTAATGTATCCTGCCTATAAAGCAAAATTATTTAACGAAGACGCTTAATCACTCTTCTGGCAAACAGCATTGCTGGCTTTTTCAGCAATGCTGTTTTCATGTTATGCTCATTCCCTCTTTTCACGTACTCTTTGCCTCTAAAATAGTGAATGGTTCTATGAGTTCAGGCCTCTTTATCCGCATTTTTTTACTTCTCATAACGTTGTTACCGATAGGCGCGCAAGCCGATCTTTTTGGTCAACAGAAAGGGTTTGTTCCCGTCGATCAGGCATTTGGCTTCGATTTTTCTCAGCAAGCCAATACGGTCACTCTACGCTGGCAAGTCAAACAGGGTTATTACCTTTATCGCCAGAAAATAAGTGTAGAGGCTCATAATGCTTCACTCGGCTCGTGGCAACTCCCCCAAGGTAAGCCCCACCGTGATGAGTTTTTTGGTGATAGTGAAATTTATCCGCAAAATATCGCCCTATCTCTACCCCTTACTGCTACTGAGCACAACCCTACACTGGTAGTCACCTACCAAGGCTGTGCCGCCGCCGGTTTTTGCTATCCACCGGAGACCAAAACGGTCCCGCTGAATACCGTCGTTGCCAAATCCGCTACAACACCGTCTATATCGTCACAGCTGGGCTCGTCCGATCATCTCCCCTATACGCCTCTTTGGGCGCTGTTAATCGGTATTGGTGTGGCCTTTACGCCCTGTGTGTTACCGATGTACCCGCTGATCTCAGGCATTATATTAGGTCGTAGACAGCAACTCTCCTTTTCGCGTACAGCCTTACTCGCTATTGTGTATGTGCAGGGGATGGCGATCACTTACACCTTGCTCGGCGTGGTCGTCGCTGCAGCCGGGTTGAGGTTTCAAGCCGCGCTACAAAATCCGATTTTATTAACGCTGCTATCCGGCCTTTTTATTCTGCTAGCGCTGTCGATGTTTGGCGCTTTTAGTCTACAGCTGCCTGCATCGCTACAGACGCGTTTAGCCTTGCTGAGTAACAAACAGCAAGGTGGGTCGATCGTTGGCGTACTCTGTATGGGAATTCTTGCCGGGCTAATTTGTTCACCCTGTACCACCGCCCCACTCAGCGCTATTTTATTGTATATCGCCCAAAGTGGGCAGGTAATGCAAGGTGCCGGCACACTTTACCTGTATGCCTTAGGAATGGGATTACCCCTGATTATCGTGACATTGTTTGGTAATAAATTGCTGCCACGCAGTGGGCCTTGGATGCAAACCGTGAAAGAAGGCTTTGGTTTTGTGATTCTTGCCCTGCCCGTTTTCCTACTCGAGCGGGTAATCGGCGAGGTTTGGGGCGAACGGTTATGGGCGTTACTGGCTATCTCATTCGCGAGCTGGGCGTTTATTTTATCCCTAAAAAGCCCCAAGACCTGGGGGCGTTGGCTGGCATTGGTCTGGTTAGTGCTGGCAATCCTCGCCGCGCGCCCGCTACAAGAGGCACTGTATCCCTCTACCGTCACCGCGACGGTGACGCCTTCCGCTCAACAATTTACTCCTATCGCAAATCGCCAAGCATTGGAGCAGAAGCTGAAAGAACCGCATCAATCCATCACCATGCTTGACCTCTATGCGGATTGGTGTGTGGCCTGTAAGGAATTTGAGAAATATACTTTTTCTGATCCTAGGGTACAGCAAGCGATGAGGGGTATGCAGCGCCTACAAGCCAACGTGACAAAGAATCAGCCACAAGACGTAGAGCTGTTATCGTCACTGAAGGTACTGGGTCTACCCACCTTACTGTTCTTCGATGCACAAGGTCATGAGATCCCTAACTCCCGTATCACCGGCTTCCTCCCGCCCGAGGCATTTATCAAGCAACTGCCGACTGCAGAGTAATACCATAGGGGGGCGAAACGCTCCCCTTCATCTCGCTAGCAAATAAACAGAGATCTTGCTCAAAAAAATAACAAATACCCCCTCACAAATGTTAACATATAGTTACAAGAGTCAATTCCTCCTGATACATTCGTAACAACTAATGCTTCCTGATTCAGCATGATGTTAGCGCATCCGTTACCCTAACGTGATGATAAATAACTATAAAACGTGGGAGGAACGACCTCCCACCCCTAAATGGAAGGTATTGATATGTTAACAATACTGGGATTCAGCATGGTGATTTGCTTTATGTATCTCATCATGACCAAGAGAATGTCAGCCCTAATCGCACTTATCCTTATTCCCATCCTATTTGCTCTGCTCGGCGGCTTTTATCAAGGCTTAGGCGAGATGATGCTTAAAGGCGTAAAAACTCTGGCGCCGACCGGCGTCATGCTGACCTTTTCGATTCTCTATTTTGGCATCATGATTGATGCTGGGCTTTTCGATCCTTTGGTCAAATTTATCTTACGCATTGTGAAAGGCGATCCCGTTAAAGTATTAGCGGGGACGGCAATTCTGACATTACTGGTTTCTCTGGATGGTGATAGCTCTACCACTTACATGATCGCTATTGCCGCATTCTTACCCCTGTATCGTAAGCTCGGTCTCAATATCTTGATGATGACCTGCGTGGTCAACTTGGCGAGCGGCATAATGAATCTCTCCCCATGGGGCGGTCCCACCGCTCGGGCAGCGGCGGCACTTGATATCGATGCCTTAGATATCTTCGTTCCAATGTTACCGGCTATCTTTCTAGGCTGCGTAAGTTTAGTCGCCGTCGCGACCTGGTTCGGTATTCAAGAGCGTCGCCGCTTAGGGCGACAAGAGGTGGGTGCCTTACACGATATCCAACTTAATCTCGGTGGTGGGACCTTTGAGGAATGTGAGAAAAATAAACGCCCGAAGATGTTTTGGCCCAATTTACTCCTGACTACGGTACTGTTAGTTCTGCTTGTAGTCGGCATAGTACCAATTCAAATTCTCTTTATGGTCAGCTTCGCCTTAGCGGTTATGTTGAATTACCCTAAACTGGCTGAACAGAAAGACCGTATCGCCTCACACGCCGCGAACGTCTTGGCGGTTACCTCGCTAATTTTCGCCGCGGGGATTTTCACCGGTATCCTCTCCGGTACGGGAATGGTTGATGCGATGGCGAAATCAGTTCTTTCTATCATCCCACCTGCTTTTGGTCCTTATTTACCGGTATTCACTGCCATCATCAGTATGCCGTTCACTTTCTTTATGTCGAACGATGCCTTCTATTTCGGCATTCTACCGGTGATTGCACAAACCGCTGCGGGTTATGGAATTTCAGCCGAGGAGATTGCTCGCGCCTCGATTATTGGCCAGCCGTTCCACCTTATTAGCCCCTTAGTCCCTTCGCTATACCTACTGACTGGACTGGCGAAAGTGGATGTTGGCGAACACCAGAAATTTGCTATCAAGTGGGGGATTTTTATCAGCTTGATGCTAATGGTGGGTGGCTTACTCTTCGGTGCCTTCCCGCTTTACCATAGCGGCAGTTAACCACTAAAACAGGGCTTCCGACCTAGGGAAGTCCTGTTAGTGCCGAATTATTCCGCAGGTTGTCTAAAAACAGTGCAAACAGCCAAGATATTACTAATTTTCATTAAAAGAGATTGACGCCAATGCCGGATTACGGTTTAATGCGCCCCGTTGCCCGAATAGCTCAGTCGGTAGAGCAGGGGATTGAAAATCCCCGTGTCCTTGGTTCGATTCCGAGTTCGGGCACCACTCTTTCAAAAGCCTCGCAGAAATGCGGGGCTTTGTCGTTTCTGGGGAACTCTCTCCGCAAGCTAACTTTTCCCCCGCCCTGTGCTACGGTACTGATATAGCCTTTTTGACTTTATTAATACTTAAAAACCTAATCAAGAAAAGTCGATACAATAATATTGAGAATTGATTAAGCCTTTACCATTACCGTTGATAGCTTGCAGCGTTAACACTATCAGTGCTTTGGTTTGAAGTAGCTTTATAGCCACCCCATGCCAAGCAAAATTATTTCTATTCTTTTTTTAATATGGTTCGTCACTTTATTTCGATCTTTCACCTCTAACTCTCTACGATGTGGTAATAAAGCACCAAAAACAACATCCATAAGTAAACCCGCTAATATTTCGGCGTCTTCAAGCAATAGTCCATTTACTTCAGCCGTTTCCTGTAACCACTCCATCAGTAACTCACGCGATCTCACTGCCTTTGCCTCGTAGAGATAATCCGAGATCTCTGGAAAGAGAATAGCTTCTCTTGTCATTAATCGTAGGATCGCTTCACGTTCCAGTATCTCATCGTGGCTGATATCAAGACGGAAAATACGAAATAGACTTTCCTTTAAAGCGCACGGCTCATCCGATGGCCTCGGAAGATCAACCAGCAGATGACAATTTTCACTAATCGTTGCAGCAAATAGTGTTTTTTTATCACTGAAAGTTTCATAAAGAGTACGTTTAGATATCTTGGCGCGGCGAGCAATTTCTGCAGTGCTGATCTGTGCGAAACCTAACTCAATAAATGCACGATACGCATGTCCAATAATGTCTTGACGCCGTTGCTTATCGCATATGCTTTTAGGACGGCCACAGACAGGACTGGCCGGAATATCATTCAATTTCATTTTTATTTACAAGATCCAGTCAATATCTCTTAATTATGGTACTTGTTAAGTACCATAAAATTAGCGAGGATATTTTCATCAAATATGTTCAGTATACACTCACCTCAAAGGAGTATTGATGAAATCTTCAATAACCCATTATCGCTCCAACGCTCTGCGTGATCCTGTTATTTTGTCAGTCCTCGACAAAATGAATGCCCGCCGCAAGCACCCAGATGCCTCCATGTTTCAAGGGTCAGACGCACACGACCCTGAGTTATTTGCCGATTACGGGTTTTCAATTCATCCTGAACAGGGTGACTTAATTTATACGCTATGCCGTGCGATGAGAGCGACGCATGTGGTTGATTTTGCCACTTCAGTCGGTATGTCAGCCATCTATTTCGCCGCCGCAATGCGTGATAATGGCGGCGGACAAGTTGTAGGAGCAGAGCTCGTTTCCGCTAAAGCCGATACTGCCTACCGTAATCTTACGGCAGCGGGGCTTGATACCTATGTCGATATTCGTATTGGTGATGCACGAGAAACGCTGAAAGATCTCGGTAAACCGGTAGATTTTGTCCTCATTGACGGCTGGCCTTTAGCGGAGGGTCCAACGTTAGCAAGACAGGTTATCGAAATCGTCGCTCCTCAATTACGAGTAGGTGGCTACGTGCTTAACGATAACGCTGAGCCAGATTTCCTTGAGTATATCCGCGACCCTGCCAATGGATTTATCTCTATAACCCTACCTATCAAGCGCGGTACCGAGCTGGCAGTAAAAATAGCATGATGCGCAATGTGTTTTAGCGCGAGTTAATAGTCTCCTCATTCTGTATCGAGTGAATGAGGAGACTATGGACTCGCAGAGTTTTTTCGAGCGAGTGAAGATTCAGGCATACTGGCGCTAATGGCACCTGCGATAGCGGGAGGAACTAAAAGTTTTGATTGGGTATTTCGAGTAGGAATGCCTTACAACGCTAATTTCTTCAGTACTTTTCTCGATTGATAAGTTTTAACATAACCCGCTGAATTTATGCTCGTTTGCATCGATAATAGACGCACTAAACAGTGATAAAGTCACTGAATTACTAGTGTAAATGCCTTGTGTATTAGGGTTAAAGCCAGTCATTCTTTCTCCTCCTCACCCTGTATATTTTAGTTAACCAAACATAAGCCCTAGATCCCTTAGGCCTTGAGATGAGCCTTAACCCGCTCGGCTCAACATGCCATCGATACTAGGCAACCAGGGATTACAGATGCGGGTAATTAATATTTACCTATCACCTTCAGGGGGCTCGGTGTAGATAACGCAGATTTATGAACTCGACTCACTCCTCTAAACCGCAGAATACGTTAACGTACCAGCCGATTCATAGTGTTCGCTAAAGCCCTCAATATCCCTTAGTCTCGTTAGATGAGTGTTTTTTTTAGCCTCCGCTTTTCCTTAGTCATTTCTCCCCTACTGCTATACTTCTAGGATTTCTTGGAGAAATATAATGAATAACTCTCTTATCAAAACCTGTGCTTTGGTCAGCCTTAGTTTACTATCATCAATAAGCTATGCTGCCCCTCAGGTGCATAGCGTCGAAGCTTCTGATCCTAGCCCCACT
The DNA here is from genome assembly GCF_030552895.1 of Tatumella ptyseos. NCBI lineage: Bacteria > Pseudomonadati > Pseudomonadota > Gammaproteobacteria > Enterobacterales > Erwiniaceae > Tatumella > Tatumella ptyseos. Next base: position 2,665,485 of record NZ_CP130649.1, read on the forward strand.
CACAGTAATGGCGAAACGCAACCTCCTATCAAGTATGCCACCTTATGGGCTGATAAAAGTGGGGCCACACATATCAAAACATGTCGTATTGAGGGCCTTCAGTTTAAAACCTATGCGCCGCCTTCTGCCCCGCAATGGATAGGTGTGTCCCCAGAGCAAATAGAGAGTATTGCCTACGCCGTCTTACCCCCTGGCTACGTCGGGACTTGGCATCATGCTCCAGGACCACAATGGGTCGTAACACTTTCTGGCAAATGGTCAGTACAAACTACCGACGGCTCAATACTGGTTCAAGGTCCTGGAGAGATGCAATTTAACGCGGACAGCAGTTCTCATGCTCGAAACAATGATCCACATGTTGGCCATATCTCCAAGACTGTGGGTAACGAGCCTAATGTCCAATTGATTATTAAGCTTAAACCCAATGTTAAACAGACTATTCACTGTGCTGACTAGCACCAACGTTAAGAAAATGAAGATAAAGTTATCGCCCGCAATTATCGGGATGCTTTTTTCTGCGGTAAGCACAAGCAGCATAGCCCACTCATCTGCCCCTTTTACCATCCAGTTATTTGCCCCCCACTTTTCGCCCCTCATTGATAGTTAGGTAACGTCAAAGGTAATTACACATCATGCCAAATGGGCTGAAGGTACGGTCTGTCGGCCCGATGGGGGCGAAGAAAAGGTGCTATTTTTGGTCAATGTGCCGCTACGAGGAATTATCAGTACTGAAGTTAGGCGCCCCGCCATACTAGCGTCTAGGCCGAATTCAGGTTACTTCTAGATGGAAACACTCGGAAATCCATTAATAACCACTCGTATGGAACGGAAATTCTCAAGCTAGGTGTTCGGAAATTATTATTGGCCTAGGCCTCTAACATTTAGGCACAATGACAGCTCCAGGAGCTAAAATTTAAAATTTTAGTCAACTAAAAATGACCCATCCATTACCATCAGCAGAGAATCGACTAAACATTACACTACCACTCATACTCTTTTTGGTATTCGGATCCTTCACCAAAACTCTCAATAAAAAAATCCAGTAAACACCTCACCTTCTCAGGCATATATTTTCTTTGGGGATAGACTGCGAATATATGATGCTCTGGTAATTTATATTCGTCGAGTATAGTCACCAATTTCCCACTAGTGAGTGCTGGAGCGACTATAAACTTCGGCATTTGGCATATTCCAAGATCAGCTAATAAAGCCTCATATAAAGCTTCGCTGTTATTCACGATAAAGTTACCTTTTGGGGTAAAACGTTCTTCCCCACTAGGGCCGTTCACTCTCCATGTCATCCCTCCACGTTGCCCGGCATACGCCATACAATTATGGTCATACAAATCAGTAAGATTTTTAGGCATTCCTTCTCGTTGAAGGTACCGAGGTGAAGCGCAAATAACACTTGAACAGGTTGATAGTTTTCGAGCAATCAGTGATGAGTCCGCCAAACGTCCAATCCTAATACCGATATCAAATCCATCACCGACCAGATCAACATCCCTATCATCCATCGTTACCTGAAGCTGAATATGGGGATTACTTCGCATGAATTGAGAGAGTATTGGGGAGACATGCAACCGGCCAAAAACCATTGGGAGTGTTATTTTTAACGTTCCATGGGCATTACTTTGCATTTGGCTTACCGCATCATGCCCACCAAATACTAGGTTTGCCGCCGTACGCATGTAGTCATAATATGTCTTTCCCGCTTCAGTCAAACTAATTTTACGTGTTGTTCGATGAAGTAATTTAACCCCCAAATCATCCTCTAACATTACTATTCTTTTACTAACCGCCGACTTAGTCATTGATAGTTTCTGGGCAGCAGTAGAAAAACTGTCTTCAAGCCAAAGTTCACATAACTTATCCGATGTACTTTAAACGTGAAGGCACTCTAAAACCTTTAGTGTAGATTAGAACTTGTGAGTCATTACCATTTAGGATACTGAGTGCTAGTTTTGAGTAGATAACCTCAACGTTGGCGTCTTTTTAGCTGAATTCAATACTGAGTAGGTATAGATCGAAACCGATACTTGAATTCCTTTGCTGTTCGATAGCCAAGTTAATGTACTGAGAGCCATGAATCGAATCCATTAAATGAAGGTAAGCATAATGAAATTTGTCCTAGCCCCCGACTCTTTTAAAGAGAGCATGACGGCCTTGCAAGTTGCAAACAGTATGGAGAAAGGGCTACGACGCGTTTTTCCCGACTGCGAGATAGTTAAGGTGCCTATGGCTGATGGGGGCGAAGGCACAGTGCAATCTTTGGTCGATGCGACGGCAGGAAAAATTATCAATGTTGAGGTGATGGGCCCTCTCCAGTCTAGCGTCCAGGCTGAATTTGGACTACTGGGTGATGGAGAAACTGCTGTGATAGAAATGGCTTCCGCCAGCGGTATAATTCATACTTCACATGAAAACCGTAACCCACTGATCACCACCACTTATGGAACGGGAGAACTGATCAAACATGCCCTCGACCTAGGCGTTCGTAAAATCATAATTGGTTTAGGAGGAAGTGCAACCAATGATGGGGGACAGGGTATGGCCAGCGCCTTAGGTGTAAAATTCAACAACGCGATGGGTGAACAAGTTGAATTAGGGGGAGGATATTTAGACAATATCGCCGATATCGACGTGCGTGGACTTGACCCTCGCATCGCGGAGACTGAATTTATCGTCGCCTGTGATGTGACCAATCCCCTTATTGGGCCTAATGGTGCTTCGTCTGTTTTTGGCCCACAGAAAGGCGCAACACCTGAGAGAGTAAAAATCCTGGATCGAAACCTTGGAATCTATGCGGAAAGAATTGAATCTTGTTTAGGGATTACCACTGCGTCAGTGGCAGGTGCCGGAGCCGCTGGCGGTTTAGGCGCAGGACTACTCGCCTTTACCTCGGCTAAGTTGCAACAAGGCATTGATATTGTTATTCAATTTACGGGATTAGCTGAGAAAATTTTAGGCGCTGATGTAGTCTTTACCGGAGAAGGTGGCATCGATTATCAAACCAAATTCGGTAAAACCCCCTACGGAGTGGCTCAAATCACCAAAAAAATCTCTCCCGATACGCCGGTAATTGCCTTATCTGGGGCCATCGGGGAAGGAATTGAAAGTCTATATGATGAGAACTTTACCGCAATATTCGGCGTACTACGCAGTGCTTGTTCCCTTGAGCAGGCCCTAAAAGAGGGTGAAAGCAATGTCGCCTTTACCACCGAAAATATTGCTCGCCTCCTCGCTTTTCAATGTTAACCTTCCACCAAAATAGCTATACATAAAAAATAGTGTTGAGTCATCCTCAACACTATTCAATGTGAAATCAGGCATGGTCATAACGTGCAAAATCGATCATTAAGGATCGACAAAAGGCGTCAAACTTCAGTTATATCCCTTAATGAGTCGTCCCGCCCGCTATAGGCTCGTCAAACTCAACAGTTAGCGCGGTATGTATCGCTATTCTAAGAGCTTTCTCAACAGTATCCGCTGCCATACTAGGACTACCAGGGTGCTTTGCGGCTTGCTGAGGAAGGTAAGGAATATGAATAAAACCTGCTTTGCTTTCTGAATTTTCGCCCAAGGCATGCAATAAGCCATACATGACGTGATTGCATACATAGGTTCCAGCAGTCTGGGAGACTGAGGCGGGGATCCCTTCTTGTTGTAAGGCGTTGACGATCGCTTTAATCGGTAACGTGCTAAACCATGCTGCCGGGCCATTCTCAACGACAGGTTTATCAATAGGTTGATATCCTTCATTATCCGGAATCCGCGCATCATCAATATTAATGGCAATACGCTCGAGTGAGATATCGGCTCTTCCTCCGGCTTGCCCCACGGCGATAACTAAATCGGGAGCATGGTAAGTAATCGCTTTCTGTAATACCTGTAGCGATTCGCCAAATACACAAGGAAGTTGCAGGCAGATAATACGCTCGCCTTCATCTGTCGTCCCCTCTAGCAGAGAGACAACTTCCCACGAAGGATTTATCGCTTCTCCACCAAAGGGTTCAAATCCGGTCAATAAGACAGTTTTCACCATGACTCCTTTATAAAAACATCAGGTAATAAAGCAGGATAATATTAATTCCCAGCAAGATCCCCCCTGTAGGGATCTGCGCTTTAATCACAGCATTCCTATCCGGTAAACCTAATAATGCGGCAGGCACAATATTGAAGTTTGCCGCCATGGGAGTCATTAAGGTTCCACAATAACCGGAGAACATCCCAATCGCTGCCATTACGGCTGGATTACCGCCTTGTTGCAACACCAAAATTGGAATACCAATCCCTGCTGTGACGATGGGGAAAGCAGCAAAAGCATTGCCCATAATCATCGTTAATAATGCCATGCCAATGACATAGGCCATTACCGCAACTAACCTGTTATCGACAGCCAGATATTGCTCCGTCAGCCAAGATAGGCTGTTTCCTACGCCTGCTGCAGTAAAGAGTAAACCAAGCATTGCCAATATTTGCGGTAATATGAAGGCACAGCCCACCGAATCGAGCAGGCGCCGCGCTTCTTGTAGTGGCTGGGAAATGCTCTCCCCGGTAATCTTCCACGCCAGCATTAAGGCAATAACGGTTCCTAAGGTCATGGAAAAGAGCGTGACTAAGGTTGCATGATTACCCACTCCAAACAGCTGCTGCTGAATCGAAGGGTTAACCGTAAAAAAAACGACCCCTATCACTGTCACTAAAGGAATAGCTAAAGCAGGAATAAAGAGACGACTCGATAAATTTTTGGCACTCGTTTCTCTTTGCTGTGGGGTACGTTGTGAGTAATGACCTAGCCTTACTCCACCAAATCCAGCTAATAAAGCCATGCCTATTACCGCGATACCTACACAGATATGCACAAGGCGGTGGTTACCTATTAATTGATAGGTCCAATCACCAATGAAAAAGAGCAGACCGTAAACGCCCCAAAATAAGCCCGTGGTAAAGCGTCGCGGATTGTGTTTATCTCGCCATGACATTACCGCAATGATGAGTAAGGTCGCTCCTGCTAGCCAATAGAGCATCTCTTGCGTAATGATCATTGTTTTTCTCCTTGATGGTCTCGTACGGTGTTGATCAACTCTCGACGTAAATGCTGATCAAGTCGCGCAAGACGCACGCTGTGGATAATGAAAGCAAAGCAGGCCGTTGGGATCCCCCATAACGCAATATGCAGAGGTTCGGTTTGGATCCCTGCAGATTCAACCATAAAGTTATGCATAAACAGAACGGCTCCGAAGGCGACAAAAATATCTTCGCCGAAGAAAAGTCCAACATTATCCGTCGCGGCAGCCATGGCTTGGATCCGATACCGTACCGCTGGGGGTAAAGGCCCATAACGCTTTTCAGCACTACCTTCCGCCATAGGGGCTAATAATGGACGGACCATTTGTGGATGCCCGCCTAAACTCGTCAATCCCAATGCGGCGGTTAGCTCACGAATAAGCAAATACACCATCAATAAACGGCCGGTTGTCGCCCTTTCTATCTTAGTAATCCATCGTTGAGCCGCTTCTTTTAAACCATGCCGCTCAAGCACTCCAATCACTGCCAGGGGGAGTAATAAAATGAAAGGTAAATTCCGGGTGTTTAGAAACCCTGCCCCCATTTTTTCTAAAATAGTGGGTAGCGGCATCTGCGCGGCGAGTCCCGTAACGATCCCGGCACAAATGACAACCAGTACCGGATTAAAGCGTAGGATAAACCCGAGTATGATGACTGCGATCCCTAATAAAGGCCATAAATTGATACTCTCTGACATGCCCAGCGGTCCTCATAATTCTATTAGTTACGTTATGCGATAACCTGAATATTACGTTGCGCAAACGCCTGACGTAATCGACGGGCAAAAGCTAGGGCATGTTGCCCATCGCCATGCAGACATAAGCTTTGTGCCACGACATCCACCTGCTCGCCGGTGATGGCTTGCACCTTACCGCACTCGATCATTAGCAAACTCTGTGCCAAGGCCTCGTCTTCGTTATCGATTATTGCCCCTATTTGCGTACGGGGAACTAGCGAGCCATCAGCTTGGTAGCCACGATCCGCAAAAACTTCTTGGCGGGTTGATAAACCATAATGCTCTGCTGCGCGAATTAGCTCACTGCCTGCCAATCCAACCAGAATTAGCGCCGGATCCAATGCATAAACCGCTTTGGCAATGGCATCGGCTAGTAAGGGATTTCGCGCTGCTTGGTTATAGAGCATGCCGTGCGGTTTGACATGATGCAGCCGTGCACCTTGTGACTGGGTAATTGCCTTTAGGGCACCTACCTGATAAAGAATTTGGGCATACACCGTTTCAGGGGGTAACGTCATTGCCGTTCGTCCGAAGTTTTCACGATCGGGAAAACTGGGATGAGCACCCAAGGCGACATTATTACGAATAGCTTCCCTAACACTCTTCATCATCATGGAGGCATCTCCGGCATGGTATCCACACGCAATGTTTGCGGAAGAGACCAATGTTAATAATTCCGCGTCATGAGGGCTTCCTTCACCTAAATCTGCATTTAAATCAATATGTAACATCTACACTCCCCTCGTAATAACGTAATAATGATTTACCCTCAAGAAGGCTGAGCCGTCTCTAGAAATATCCACGATATGCCCCAAGAGGATACGGTGAGTCGCATGAAGGACTCTGCGAATATTTAAAGGTTCTCACATATCTGGTAACACACTTTATTAACACCGAAAATAGTGATCACACCGAGGTTTTAGCCCTCCCACCACTGCTAGGTTATCACTCATTCTTCTACCATAATGCATTCTGGGGTCACCATGTCGAACACTCACCAAAAACTTAGTCAACGTCGGTGGTGGTATTTAATGCCGATTATTTTTATCACCTACAGCTTGGCTTACTTAGATCGTGCGAATTATGGCTTTGCGGCAGCCTCAGGGATTGAGCAAGACCTTAATATTTCTAAAAGCACTTCATCGCTGATTGGTGCGCTATTTTTCTTGGCCTACTTTTTCTTCCAGGTTCCAGGCTCAATTTATGCAGTAAAACGCAGTGTAAGAAAGCTTATTTTTATCTGTTTACTACTCTGGGGGCTTTGCGCCACCGCCACCGGCTTGGTCAGTAATATTCCTGCATTAATGGTGATCCGTTTTACCTTAGGCATTGTTGAGGCAGCAGTAATGCCTTCAATGCTTATCTATATCAGCACTTGGTTCACAAAAGAGGAACGTTCGCGGGCTAACACTTTTTTGGTACTCGGTAACCCTGTTACGGTGTTATGGATGTCAGTGTTATCAGGCTATTTAATTCATGCCTTTGGCTGGCGTGAAATGTTTATTATCGAAGGGATCCCCGCCGTCTTGTGGGCAGGTATATGGTGGTTTGTCGTGCGCGATAAACCTTCTGAAGTGAACTGGCTATCGCCTGACGAGAAACAAGATCTCCAACTTGCCATGGAGAAAGAACAGCAGGCGATTACCCCTGTACGTAATTATGGCGAAGCCCTGCGCTCCTCTACTGTCATACTACTTTCTTCAGCACATGCATTATGGAGTATCGGTGTATATGGCTTTATGATGTGGCTACCTTCAATTATTAAGTCGGCTTCATCGATGGATATTGTTTCCGTCGGCTGGCTATCCGCACCGCCATATTTAGCGGCAATTGTTTTGATGTTAGGCGTTTCTTGGCTTTCCGATAAAGTCCAAAACCGTAAGTTATTCATCTGGCCACTCTTAGCAATCGCTGGCTTAGCATTCACTGGATCCTTTTTTATCGGTAATAATCATTTCTGGATATCCTATGGTTTGCTCACCTTAGCCGCGGCCTGCATGTATGCGCCTTATGGACCATTTTTTGCGCTGATCCCAGAATTAATGCCGAAGAATGTATCGGGCGTGGCCATCGGTTTGATTAATAGCTTTGGGGCATTAGGCGCGTTTTTAGGCGCTTATTTCGTCGGTTTCTTAAATGGCTTAACCGGTAGTGCTAACGCCTCTTACTGCTTTATGGCGATAGCATTACTCACCTCGGTAATTTGTATTTATAAAGTCAAAACAACCGCTAGCTCGCCTTCAATCTCAACCAAGATTTTTACCCGTAAAGCCCTATAACACCTTGCCCCACGCATTATTGATACGCGTGGGGACTCTTTTTAGTGTGTTAGAAGGTAATTTTTACGCCTCCTGTTACTGCCCAATCATTGGTTCCTTCATGCTGCAAACGCTGTTGATATTGGGCCTGTGTCGTTAGGGCGATATGTTGAGTTAATCGTAAATCTGCACCACTCTTCACTAAAAGATGATCCCCACCTCTTCCACTATGGAAAGTCGTTTTAACCCCGTCCCCGCTTATCGTCGTTTGGGCATTTTTACGCGTCGTGATCCGCCACCCCAGTTCATGCGTAAACACAACTTGTGGGGTGGAGTGGGTATTCACTTGCCACTGATAACGCAGAGTAGGGCGAACATCCGGTGCGTTATGCGCGGCATAACTTACTTTTGCCCCATCGCTGTCCGTAAAATGCTTAATCGATAAGTGCTGATAGTCGACAGCAAGCAACGGCATTAAGCGCTGATTTTCCCATTGCCAAGCTTTCCCTAGTTCTACGCCTGCGTAAACCAGAGTCGCGTGAGGCGAGGCGACATTACCTCGTAAATCGGTGATTACCGCGCCTTTAATTCGGGTATAACCGAGTTGAGCGGTTAACTGCCAGCCTTGCTCATTCTGCCAGCGAGTCAGACCGGTAATTCCCTGCGTCGAGAAATAGCTTCGGCTTAAGCCGTCGACGGCTTGAGGTTTCATCGATAAGTTTCCTCGATGCGCAACGATACTCGCGGAAAAATGCTGAGGGCTGTCGGGATCCGAGAGCCAACGCCCTCCCATTAACCAACCTTGATATTTCGACGTAAAATTATAGCCATAATCACTGAATCCTCCCTTAGCATGGAAGTGATCGCCACCGTCATAACCGCTAATGAAAAACTGACTCTGACTATCGTTGACGGTATCAGCAATGAGTCCTGTTAAGGTACGGTTAAAATTAAGCATCATCGCGGGTAAGGAGAGATAAGCAGGTACCTGAGGCGTTACCGCGCGACGGACGGGTTCGGGTTGAGGGACCGGTGTCGGTTCAGGGGCCGGATCTGGAGTCGGTTCGGGTGCTGGCTCAACCGGAGTGCTTTTTCCGTTAGCATCTAACATAATGTTTTGCAGTCGATAATCCCAATACTGATTACCACTCCCGGCAACTTTCCGTTCGTCGCTCGAGGCGTGCCCAGGGGCGAACGCATAAAGGTCGTAGGCGAATGCGCCACGGGCCACATAAGTCCCTGCGAGTTTGACGCTGTCTGCCGTACTCTTGCCGCCCACTTGGACCAGAGACAGTCCCTCTCGACTATCCGCGGCACCATTCTTATTACTATCGCTATCTTGCCATATTCCCAATGGATTAACCGTAATAAGTAAGGGTTTGTCTACAGGGGTAATGAGATCGCCATTAATCACTATTTGGTCGGTTGTAGCTTGAGTGAAACCCGAGCGTAGGATAGCGTGAGCGCCATTTAGCAACTGGAGCTGTCCAATCTGTAGTTGAGAGGCTTGCTGATCTAGGTCGGAAGGAGATAACGTCGCCATATCCTTTATCGTCAATGCGTTAACGCTACCCTTCCCCGATAATACCGTCCCGCTCTCCATGACCATATCCGTCGTGAGGTGGCCATCAAGGGTTACTTCTCCACCTTTTACAATAAGCCCTTGGGTATTAGTAAGATTTCCAGATAACGTTAGTTTACCTTCGCCCCGTTTTTCAACGAGTCCTTCCCCGGAAATATCTGCTGAGATTGAGGATTCAAGCGGCCCCAATTGACTATTATGGGGTGAAATATCGGCAATTAATTGACTGCTCGACTCGGTAAGCATGACCTGGCCTGCCAACGATGCACGGTCCCACAAAGCTAACGTCGCGTCCCCTGCTATCTGAGTCGAGGCAGTAACCTTAGCATGCTCACCAATGCGCAGTGTCGACTGAGGCGCGACATTAATCTGCGTAAAGTCGTAATTTTTCTCATCCCAATCATTGGAAAAATAGACATTCCCTGCATGTAAAACCTGCTCCCCGCCTAAAATCACTCGGCCTTTATCGATATCGAGTTGATGAGCAATCGCCCCACCACGAAGCGTCCACTCCCCTTGCTGAGTATCCGGTGCATAGGCTAATGACAACTGTGACTGGGAGGTTTGTTCACCAAAAGAGCCGAGAAATTGAGTGTTATTTCCTGTTACCGTCACGACCGCAGCATGAGACATATCGCGGTTAACGATATGAGCACCGTTATCGTTGTGGTTAATCGTGGTGAAAGCGAGATCATTACCGTGCACATCTAGAGTGCCCCCCCGATAACCGAAGCGAATATTATCAGGTGCAACTTGATTAGCATTATTGAGCTGAACCGTTGGCCGACCACTCATTAGGGTCACTGTGGAAAAGGCTTGCACGGCTCCGCTGTTATCAGGCTGTTGATTGAGGGTAACCAAACCGTCCCCAACATTTAATGCTCCCTGATTAACACCGGTTCCTTGTATCTCGAGTGTCCCGCCGCCAATTTTATGTAAAGCATCATCTTTAAGACCGTTCACTTTCCATAATACGTTTTTACCTTCATCAACCTCGATGCCTCCCCCCACCCAAGTTGCCTGCTTCCCCTGCTCTGACTCGACGGTATAATCACCGGAGAACTGCAGTTTTCCCGCCCCCATATTCACCGAATCAGTTAACCTCAGGGTATTTCCCTCGCCCCGGAAAGTCAGATCTTTCGTGGCATCCAATTCCGCCAGCGAGGCCGCAGAAGGGGCTAGGTCACGGTACTTCTGGTTCAGGCCCTGCCAATCCCAACTATGGTCAGTTTGCGTTATCGCTTCTGGCCGCCAATACAGTACCCCATCACTAGCATTGTCATGAATGGGCGCAGAGCTATTCTGAGCTAATACTCTGTCCAAATAACCATCCGGAATATACTCCGCCCCACTGACCCGATTGTAAATACCACCGTTACTGATCGCAGCGTGGAGAACTCCTGCTAAACGCCATATTTTATCTACAGTATCGTAAACGAACACCGGACTACCGCTATCCCCTGGGCTGGTCGCGTTACTGAAAGGTGAGGAGTTGAGATCGGTGGGACCGACATTTTTCCAACGCAACGTACCATTTGGAAAAGATACCGTTGCATTGGCCAGAGTTCCGCCGGTTTTCCAACGGTAGGCATCGGTGAGCCAGGTTTCCTTCTTTTGATCATCGCTGATCTGAAGTTGGTAACCTGAACCCACCCTTGTATACCAAGTGTATCGATTACGATCTCCCTTACGTATTGTGCTTTTATCAACCGTTGCCACTGGCACCGCATCGGTTACGACTTTATTGAGACGAGGTAAATTAAAGTCCACGTCAGAGACGGTGCTGGCATTCCGGTTAATTAGATAATAAGAAGGAGCAAATTTCGCTTTATTTCCGAACTTTATTTCGCCATCAATAGAATAACTGTTGTGGCGCACACTGGCCATATAAGAAGATCCTACTAACGTAATATTGCCTTTATCGGCCACCATACTAAAATCAGGAATAGGAAAGTCTAAAGCGGCGTCTAATTGCCCATCTTTTCGATAAACAGGGACGTCGGTAGCGCCCACTTTATATTTCCCCAGGTTTTGACCAAAGTCTCGGTAGTCTTGTACAGCAATATCGTGACGCATAATAGATGCAGAAGAATAAGTGGCATAAAGCGCTGAACATATCAGAGCGGCTAATTGTTTTTTTCTTATCAAGTGTTTGAATCCCACTGGCAAATAGAAGAATTATTCACGTCAGCACCCTGCCGAATCTTGTTGAGTTATAAATTTTTAACGTCACATTCATTAGCCATCATAAAGAGATTAATTTATTGTTATGAAAGCTTACTAATTTATATGCCGTTATCTATTTTGAATAAATTTAGCAGGTACTCAGACTATGAGAAGAGACTATTTTGTTCGATACTGAATAACTATTTTTTGATTAATAACATTAAAATTTTAAAAACACCCACTAATTATGGAATTGAATTTTTATAAAATAAGATCCTTAATTTATAAACCTGTAAAACCCTTTTCTTTATTAAAAAATCTGAGTCATCCACTGTCGTGCTTAAACCGATAATGATGCTATGTATACACAGGGTTGAACTTTCCCCCAGTAAAATAAAGAAAATTGCAGATTATCAGTAAAAAGCTGATTCCATCACAAATCGCGCTCGCTGATCCGCTGCATCAACTCTTTAAATGGGTGTTAGCTGATGAAAATTCATTATCTTGTAACAAGTTTAGAGACAGGTGGTGCGGAGTTTGCCATCCCCGATATTGTGACGACCTTAAAAAATCTCGGACACGAAGTCTCGATCATTGCTTGTGAACCCCGTGATAGCGGTGCCGTCCCGCGTCTTGTTGCGGCAGGATTAAGCTATCGATTACTGGCATCCCGTCGCCGCTTGCTTCCGATTATCTTAGCTCGTTACCTTTCGATAGCGCATCGTGATCGGCCAGACATTATCTGGACCTCATTAAGTTTTGGTAATTTAGTCGGTCAGTATGCCGGTAAACTGTTAAACATTCCGGTAGTCAGTTTTAAACACAGTGCCAGCGTGCGCCGTTATACCTATCGTTTGCGCCATAGTTCCGCCTTATGGATTGGCGACTCGCAAACTGTCGTGGATTATCTTCAACAACAGATGGGGATTTCAGCCGATAAAGTTATGGCATGGCCGCTATTTCAATATAACCAACACGCCCCTCAAGCCGGTTACTGGGATGGCGAATCTCGATTACAGATTGGTAGTGTGGGACGTCTACATGAAGTCAAATGTTATGCGGCGCTAATCGATGCATTGGGATCCTTTTTGGCCCGCTATCCCAATTTCCGTGATCGCTTACAACTGACGATTCTAGGTGATGGTCCAGAGCGGGAACGGTTAGAGGATAAGATCATTGAATGGAATTTACAGGATATTGTCTTACTACCGGGCTTTTCCGATCAGGTAAACGCCTTTTTAGCGGGGCTGCATCTTTACGTCCAGCCCTCACGCTATGAAGGAATGTGCTTAGCCCTACATGAAGCAATGAATGTCGGTCTTCCTGTAATGGCTACACCCGTGGGTGAAATGCGTGACGCGGTACAAGCAGGTAAAACCGGTTTTGTTCTTGCAGGAGAACTGGATGCAGCCTTAGCCTCGGCACTGCAAGATATATTTGCCACACCCAGTCTATTACAGGAGTATGGCGTACAAGCTCGTCACTATGTCGCCACGAAATTTAGCCATCAGCAGTTCGTCAGGGCAGCTGAGCAGATTGTGGCGAAACTCCCAACCCATAAAACATTAGCCTAGATAGAATATGATGAGCCTATTACAGACCGAAATTTGGCGAATCGGCGTAATTAATGCGCCGATTCAAGATGTTGCTCAAGCCGCTTCACTGGAACATTTCCCCATTACCTGGATAGAGGCGGACAAGTCTCTCTGCTTCTTAGCCGACCCCTTTGGCCTATGGCGTGAAGGTAAACTGTATCTCTTTGCCGAAGCCTATGATTACCGTACCCAACGGGGTTATATCGAGGCCTTTGTCTTAGATCAAAACTTTAGGGTTTTGGAGAAGCGGACGGTCCTTAAAGAGGATTGGCATCTCTCCTACCCTTATGTTTTTGAGGCAGAGGGTGAGATATGGATGCTACCGGAAGGCTATAAGTCGGGCCGTTTGACCCTTTATAAAGCGATTGAGTTTCCATGGCGTTGGCAAGCTGAACCGCGGTTTTCCTTCCCTGAAGCGGCGATTGATGCTACCCCGTACTTCCATGATGGGCATTGGTGGATGTTTTATACCCCTCCCGCCCCCAAAGCGGCGCGGACTAACACTTTAAAACTGGCAACGGCCGATCACCTTTTTGGGCCATGGGACGCCGTACCTGTTCAAACGCTTCGCGAAGATATCCATGGCGCCAGAATGGGGGGAACTCCCTTTACCCTCGACGGCAAGATTGTTCTACCCACGCAAGACTGTAGCCGGACTTATGGCGGGGCCTTACAGCTATTAAGTTTATCGGGCTCAACCTTAGCTCATCCTTCTCTTTCGCAGGTTAAGCGTATTATCGCTCCCCATCGTCATGCCCCTTTCCATGATGGCCTGCATACCTTTTCGCAAGCGGGGTCAGTGACATTAGTTGATACCAAACGTACGATCAAAGGTTCACCCCATCGCTTGGCTATCGAGCTTATTCGCTGGGGACGACAAGACAGAAAGTAATCAAAACTTCCTCCAATTGTGCTGCTGTTTTGCCCAACCCAATTGGATGTCTGATGAATAAACCCTATTAATAGATAACTATTGCTAATTTTTTTACTTCACACTGGCCCGAAAAATCGCCACACTGGTGATCTATCTCACAGAAATAAGGCTAACTAATGCAAATTTTATTAATAGGGGGGAGCCCAGCCCAGCGGTCACGGACTCAAATTCTATTAGACCATTCGGCAGATTGGTTAAGCCATCGTGGTGCTCAAACGTTAACCTGGCGCGCGACCGATATCCCAGCTGAAGTGTTACTTCATGCTCAGTTCGCTCATCCCTCTATCGCTCAATTACGCGAGGATGTCGCACAGGCAGATGGCATTATTATCGCCTCTCCCGTCTATAAGGCTGCTTATACTGGCGTGCTGAAAGCCATGATCGATCTCTTACCAGAACGCGGGTTTGAACATAAAGTGGTTCTCCCTCTGATGACAGCAGGCAGTGCGAATCATTTATTAGCACTGGATTTTAGCTTGAAACCGCTTATCGCAGCGTTGAAAGCCGAAGAGATTATCAGTGGCGTGTACGCTAGTGATCAACAAATTCATTATCCCGATGCTAGCCACCCCGCGAAAATTGAAGAAGACGTTAAACGTCGTTTACAGGATAACCTGGAAGCCTTTTATCAGGCCCTACAACGCCGCCCCTCTCAACAGCAGGCAGTCGCTTAAGACTTATTTTCCTTCCTGAGTCAGTGCTGAGGAAGGAAAAATATTAATGAGCCCGATTCACAAGGCCTAGCATGGATTGATGAGTATTATTGCTGGGTAATCAGGTAAAGTAGCCTTCTATTCTTCACTGACAATCGGCGACTCATGACCACACCCTATCACCGTTCAGTCTCTACTCAGGGACTGCCTTTTATTCTTATCCTCAGCGCATTGATGGCCTTTACGTCGCTATCGGTGGATATTTATCTCCCCGCGATGCCAATGATGAGTGCGAGTTTGCATGGTAATACCGAGTTAACTATTACCGGTTTTTTGATTGGCTTTTGTTTAGCGCAATTAGTGTGGGGGCCGATAAGCGATCGGTATGGGCGTCGTTTACCCTTGATCATCGGGATGACACTCTTTGTGGTGGGATCCATCGGTTGTGCGCTGTCACACACCATCACGCAAATCGTTTTTTGGCGAGTTTTTCAAGCCCTCGGTGCCTGCACTGGCCCCATGCTGGCCCGTGCCATGATCCGTGATCTCTTCAGTCGTAGCCGTGCCGCACAGATGCTCTCCACGCTGATCGTGGTGATGGCGATTGCTCCCATCGCTGGGCCGATTATTGGCGGCCAGATGATCCTCTTCACTAGCTGGCATATGATCTTTTGGTTATTAGCAATGATTGGTGTAGCAATGTTAGGGGCGTTGTATTGGCTCCCTGAAACTTTGCCCACAGAGCGACGGGTCCAAGCATCCTTACTGCAGGTATTTCGTAACTACCGCGACTTACTGGGTCATCGTCAATTTATGCAATTTACCCTTGCACTGACTTTTTATTATGTCGCCGCATATACCTTCATCACCGCTTCTCCCTTTGTTTACATTAATTATTTTCATGTCTCTCCCCAACACTTTGGCTACTTTTTCGCGGTGAATATCCTTGGTGTGATGGGCATGAGTATTATTAATCGGCGCTTAGTGCATCGCTTCGCCTTAGAGCGATTATTAAAAATAGCCGTCAGTTTATCGGCCTGTGCGATGGTGCTGTTAGCGGTAACGACTTATCTGTCGGTGGGTGGCCTAGGCCTTATGATGGGTTTGATCTTTATTTTTTTCGCTATGAACGGGGTTATCGCTTCAGTGACCACTGCTGCGGCATTGGATACCGTGCCACAAGTGACCGGTGCGGCATCAGCGCTGATTGGCTCACTGCAATATGGTAGCGGTATTCTCTCATCCGCCCTGTTAGCTATTTTTAACAGTGGAACTCCACTGACGATGACTGTGATGATGGCTAGCTTTACGCTAGCCAGTTTTGTCATGAGTTATTTAGTAAAGGAATAACGCGTATGCAGGGCGGAAGGATCCGCCCTGCTTAACCACTACTCTTCATCGTCCTCTTTGGGCCGCCCCGGAAAACGTCTACGGATCACTACGAAGAAAATCGGCACAAAATAGATGGCGAGTAAGGTCGCTGCCACCATCCCTCCTATCACGCCTGTCCCTACCGCATTTTGCGCGCCAGAACCGGCACCGGTTCCGAGTGCCAAAGGTAATACGCCGAGAATAAAGGCCATGGAAGTCATTAAGATCGGTCTTAACCGCATCCGTACTGCCGAGAGCGTCGCCTCTATCAGCCCTTTACCAGCCAGTTCAATCTCGTCCTTGGCAAACTCAACAATTAGGATGGCATTTTTAGCGGAGAGGCCGATGGTCGTCAGTAAGCCCACCACAAAATACACATCGTTATTCAAGCCACGTAAGGCTGTAGCAATCAATGCCCCTAATACGCCGAGTGGAACGACCAAAATAACGGAAAAAGGTACCGACCAGCTTTCATAAAGGGCGGCTAAACACAGAAACACGACTAACAATGATATCGCATAGAGCGCAGGGGCCTGGTCACCTGCAAGACGTTCTTGATAAGACATGCCCGTCCAATCCGAACCAATTCCTGCCGGTAATTGTTTGGTCAATGACTCCATCAATGCCATGGCTTCACCGGAGCTTTTTCCTGGTGCCGGTTGACCTAATATTTCTACAGAAGAGAGGCCGTTATAGCGTTCGAGGCGCGGTGAGCCATATTGCCAGTTAGCCGTCGCGAAAGATGAGAAGGGAACCATTTTACCGTTACTCGCACGGACAAACCACTGACTCAGGTCATCCGGCATCATGCGATATGGGGCATCACTCATTACATAGACCTTCTTAACCCGCCCGTGGTCCATAAAGTCATTAACATAGGTCCCTCCCCAAGCACTACTCAAGGTCGTATTGATATCACTGAGATCCACGCCAAGCGCAGTAGCTTTCTCCTGGTCCACATTCACTTTATATTGAGGACTATCATCCATGCCGTTAGCCCGAACCGTGGTTAAGACATCAGGATGTTGTTGGGCCAATTGCAGCAATTTGTTTCTTGCAGCCATTAGCTGGGTGTGACCCACGGCATCTTGGTCGATCAACTCGAAATCAAATCCGGTCGCATTACCCAGTGCAATAATCGGCGGTAAATTAAAGGCCACCACATTGCCATCAATAATCTGACTAAAAGCTTTATTTGCTCGCGCAACAATACTGTCAACACTGCGTTCAGCTCCTTCGCGTAGCGACCAATCCTTTAGTCCTACAAAGGCAATCCCGACATTTTGCCCGCGGCCAGCAAACCCGAAGCCATTAACGGTAAGGATATTTTCAACGTTGTCCTTCTCATTATTGAGGTAAAAATTATTAATCTGATCGAGAACCTTCTGAGTACGTTCTTGCGTGGCACCTGCAGGCAGAATAGCTTGGGTGGCTAACACGCCTTGGTCTTCAGAGGGTAAGAAAGAAGAGGGAAGATGCATAAATAAATAGGCACAGCCTCCCACTAATGCCGCATAGATAATTAAATATCGTCCACCTCTCTGGACCATGCGGCTCACCACATCAGTATAATGATCGGTGCTTTGCTCAAACTTGCGGTTAAACCATCCAAATAAACCTCGCGAGCCGACATGCTGGTTAGCCTTATGAGGTTTGAGTAAGGTGACGCAAAGCGCTGGCGTCAAAATCAGCGCGACCAGTACCGATAGCCCCATCGCAGACACAATGGTGATGGAGAATTGGCGATAAATAACCCCGGTACTACCGCCAAAAAAGGCCATTGGCACGAACACTGCCGACAGGACCAACGCGATACCGACCAACGCCCCCTGGATCTGCCCCATCGATTTACGGGTCGCCGCTTTCGGCGATAATCCCTCTTCAGCCATGATACGTTCAACGTTTTCTACGACAACAATCGCATCATCCACCAGCAAGCCGATGGCAAGCACCATCCCAAACATGGTTAAGGTATTGATTGAATAGCCAAATGCGCTAAGGATCCCAAAGGTTCCCAATAGAACAACAGGAACGGCAATGGTGGGAATAAGTGTCGCCCTAAAGCTCTGTAAGAACAGGAACATGACTAAAAAGACCAGAATAACCGCTTCGAATAAGGTCTTTACCACTTCATGAATAGAGATACTAATAAAAGGCGTGGTGTCGTAGGGGTAGACCACTTTTAAACCGCGTGGGAAATGCGACTGCATACTGGCTATTTTACTTCGAATGGCGTTGGCAGTATCCAAGGCATTTGCGCCACTCGCCAGCTGAATACCTAGTGCTGAAGCGGGCTTACCATTAATTTTTACGACAAAATTATAGTTCTCACCGCCTCGCGCGATTTTCGCCACATCATGCAAACGAACTTGCGACCCATCGCTATTTACTTTTAATAGGATATTCCCAAATTGCTCTGGAGAAGAGAGCCGCGTCTGGGCAATAATTGAGGCATTAAGCTGCTGGCCTTTCACTGCTGGCGCACCGCCCAATTGCCCCGCTGCCACTTGCGCATTTTGCGCTTCAATCATACGGTTAACGTCGACCGGTGTAAGTTGATAAGCATTGAGCTTGTTCGGATCAAGCCAGATACGCATCGCATATTGCGAGCCAAATAGCGTGGTATCGCCCACCCCATTGATACGACTGATAGGGTCTTGTAGATTCGAGGCAATATAATCAGCAATATCTTCCATACTCATTTTGCCCGTTTCATCATAGAAACCCGGGACTAAAAAGAAGACATTGGAGGATTTACGTACGGTGATCCCCTGTTGCTGAACTTCTTGCGGCAATAAAGGCGTCGCTAGCTGTAACTTATTCTGTACTTGGACCTGCGCAATATCAGGATCGGTACCGTTTTGAAAAGAGAGAATAAGTTGCAGTGTGCCGGATGAGTCGCTGGTTGAGGACATATACATCAATCCATCTAAACCACTCATATTCTGCTCAATCACTTGAGTCACACTGTTCTGTAGAGTGGTAGCATCCGCACCAGGATAGGTCGCTCGGACCTGTACTGATGTTGGCGCTACGTCAGGGTACTGTTCCACCGGCATTTTTTTGATCGCAATAATACCGATCAACATGACAATAATAGCCAGTACCCATGCGAATATCGGGCGATTGATAAAGAACTTCGACATTAGTCCTGATTCTCCTGCTGGGCCGTTTCTGGACGTTCAATTGGGGTAACCAGCATGCCTGGATTCACCCGTTGCCCCCCTGAAATCACGACATGATCGCCAGCCGTTAAGCCCTGTTTGACGATCAATTGGTTATTCGCAGTAGGGGTAACCTCAACTTCGCGAATGGCCACTTTATTGTGCGCATCAACGGTCACGACCGTCGCATCCCCCCGCGCAGAGCGAACGATCGCTTGTTGCGGCACTAATAGCGCTTTGACGTCGCGGCCCTGATCCAATTTTGCCCGAACAAACATTCCCGGCAGTAATTGATGGTCAGGATTCGGCACAATTGCGCGTAAAGTGATAGTGCCAGTGGTTTTGTCTACCGTGACATCAGAAAAGGCGACACTACCTTGATGCGAGTACATGGTTCCATCGCTAAGCATAATTTGGAGGGGGACTTTACCCTCGACCTGTTGTAACTGGCCGGAAGAGAGTTGTTGCTGAAGATGTAAAAAGTCATCGGCAGATTGCGTAATATCCACATAAAGCGGGTCCAATTGTTGCACCGTAGCCAGCGAATCCGTTTGTTCGCTTTGGACTAACGCGCCTTCGGTTACCGTAGAAAGTCCAATACGTCCCGTTAACGGCGAGACCACACGCGTACGCGCCAGATCAATCTGCGCACTTTTTAACGCTGCGCGGGCAGAATCGGTCGTGGCTTTAGCTTGTGCGGCAGTGGCAACAGCTTGGTCATAATCTTGTCGGCTAACATACTGAGGTCCCATTAGTGAACGATAGCGATCGAGCGTCACTTGGGCCATACGTGCATCAGCAACCGCTTGGTCGACTTGGGCCGCAGCGCGATCGACACTAGCCTTAAAGGGAGCAGGATCAATTTGATAAAGACTTTGCCCTGCTACCACATCGCTACCTTCGGTAAAATGACGTTTGAGGATCACACCTGAGACTTGCGGGCGAATATCAGCAACCCGATACGCTAAGGTGCGTCCAGGTAGTTCGGTGTAGAGCGAAACCGTTTGGGGATTCACTGTGATATAAGTAACTTTCGGCGTCTGTTGGGCCGACGCCGAGTCTTGATGATCGTCACAACCAGTGATTGAGAAACTCATCAATGCAGAAAGAAAGAGCAGTGGCTTGGCTGCCTGAATAGTGGGCATAGTTAATAAACTCCGAAGACGCGGTTGCCGTACAGAATGGGTAATGAGTTAATTTAATTTTTCGAGATAAAGACGTCGGTAAGTCGCGGGGGGAACCTGGTATTTTCGACAAAATGAACGCGTAAAGGATTGCTGCGATTCATAACCATATTTCAAGGAAATATCCATCACCGTCAGTGTGGTGGTACAGAGTTCAGACGCTGCCGATACCAACTTTTTTTCACGTATATAGTGACCTAATCGCTCATTCATCACGTCGTAAAACATCCGTTGCAGATGCCAGCGAGAATATCCTGCTCGTTGAGCGATATCCTCTATCTTCATCGGCTGGGTTATGTTTTGATCTATCCATGTAATGAGTTCATGAATAATCATTTGTCGCCTAGTCATGGGTCTCCTGAGCAAAGAACAGCACTAACCCTCTGAAAATAGATGGATAAATAGTTAATGTTATTTTTTAAGGTATAACCAACGATGAACCTATAGCCTAACAGTTTGTTTTATTATTGATTAGTCAGTAAATATTGATAGAGTTTATGAAATAGTCTCATTAATTTACTACTGAGCGTTCCAGTAAGGGATAACAGATGCTGAGAGAAAACTTTAACGATCTCACCTATTTTATTGTGGTCGCACGTGAGCAGAGTTTTACTCGTGCCGCCGCGCGACTCGGGGTTTCGCAATCGGCACTGAGCCACGCCATTCGTAGCCTTGAAGAGCGGCTCAATATGCGGTTATTGACGCGTACTACCCGTAGCGTATCCACCACCGAAGCTGGCGAGCAATTAATAAAGAACATTACCCCGTTAATTGATGATTTAGAGTCTGTACTGCAATCGCTTAATGACGAGCAAGGACGTATTGTCGGCAATCTACGGATCACCTTAGGCGAGCATGCTTTACGATCTACGGTGTTACCCAAAGTGTTACCTTTTATTGCCGATTATCCTGAGGTCAATATTGAATTTGTGACGGACAATAGTCTGACTAATATCGTTAGTGAAAGGTTTGACGCGGGGGTTAGGCTCGGAGACCAAATTGAAAAAGATATGGTCGCTATTCGTATTGGGCCTGACTGGAGGATGGTCGCGGTAGCGGCACCAAGCTATTTCGCTAAGTGGGGCAAGCCTGATACGCCTTATGCCTTGACGCAGCATAACTGTATCAACATGCGCCTGCCTACTCTAGGTGGACTCTATCATTGGGAATTTCTTGATCAAGGTAAAGATATAAGGGTGCGAGTTGAAGGGCAATTGACCTTTAATAACCTTTCCTCACGAATCGATGCGGCACTTGCTGGACTTGGGGTTATTTATGTACCGGAAGATAGTGTGGCAACGTTAGTGGCTGAAGGTAAGCTCGAGATAGTTCTAGATGAATGGAGCGCCTATTTCACGGGGTATCATCTCTACTACCCGAGTCGTAAACAGCATACGGCAGCCTTTTCAAAATTTATCGATGCCGTACGCTATTATCCCACTTAAGCGATGGGCATTAGGTGTCTTGAGCCAGTTGACGGTACCGTTGCTGGAATAAATCTAATCGCTGTTGAAAAAATTGATGGCGCTCAGATTGGGGGTGGTAAGTGGCTACTAATGACGAGAGGGGGAAGTGTTCCGTTAAGCTCAACGCTGGACTACACGCCATTTTGGCAAGGCGTGCAGCGCCGAGGGCTGGCCCAACGTCACCATCCTGCCGAAAATCGAGAGATTGCCCAGTTACATCGGCCAATAGTTGACGCCAAAATTCACTTTTCGCCCCGCCACCAATTAAGGTTATCGAGCTAGGCTTAACGCCGCTTTGATGCAAGGCAGCCATCCCCTCCGCCAGTCCCAGACTCACCCCTTCAACCACCGCAAACGCCAGTTCAGCAGGATCATGCTGGGAGGTTAAGCCGGTGAAACTCCCAGTCGCGTAAGGATCATTATGTGGTGTACGTTCGCCAGCTAAATAAGGTAAGAAAATCGGAGATTGCGCTTCAACCTTCGCTTGTTGGGCCAGTTGCAGAAAATCACTCACCGAGGCTTGCCCAGTGATTTTAGCCCCCCAATCGAGGCAGGATGCCGCGCTAAGCATTACCGACATAAGATGCCAGGTTTCAGGTAATGCATGGCAAAAGCTATGGACGGCTTGGCGACTATTGGCATGGAAACCGTCGCTGACTGCGAAATAAACGCCTGAGGTTCCCAATGAGAGCATCGCTTGGCCTGACTGCCATACCCCGACACCCAATGCCCCTGCCGCATTATCGCCTCCGCCTGCCACGATAGGCACAGCTGTAGAGAAGCCCCATCGTTGCTGGTGTTCTTCTAGTAAGTGTCCACTTACTTCAGGACCCTCTAGCAGAGGGGGAACTTGCTGCAGAGTTAACTCACAAGCCTCTAGTAAAGTCTCATCCCACTGGCGCGTCGCAACATTTAGCCAAAGGGTTCCGGAGGCATCAGACATGTCAGTGGCATAACAGCCGGAAAGTTTCCAACGTAAGTAATCTTTCGGTAATAAAACTTGGGCGATCTGACTAAAAATATCCGGTTCGTGTTCGGCTACCCAAATGAGTTTCGGCGCCGTCATCCCAGTCATCACCTGATTTCCGGTGATACGCTCAATAGTAGGGGCTCGCTGATTGAGGGTTGTACATTCTGATGCACAGCGCCCATCATTCCAAAGTATGGCTGGCCGTAAAGGCTTCCCATCGTTATCGACTAATACTGCCCCATGCATTTGCCCTGCCACCCCAATCGCCTTGACGCTCTGCAGAGAGGTTTGTTCAGAGAGTTGGTCGAGCGCTTGTTCGGTAACTTGCCACCACTGTTCAGGTGCTTGTTCCGACCAGAGAGGATGGGGATGATCACAGGTTAATGAAACTGATTGACTGGCCTGGACCTTAAACTGTTCATCCATTAATACGACTTTAACGCCAGAGGTTCCTAAATCGATACCAAGATACATGGGCGGTTTTCCTGAATAAGGCAGCTTTCACCCTAATCATTATTGATAAATAATTCTACTGGTTTGAATCGAGAACGTGACATTGGAAGTGATGTTGAGAAGAACAGATAAGCTGGTTGTCACGCGTGATTATCACCGCCTCAAGTTCTGGATGGTGAGCAAGCCATGCAAGGCTCTGTCTAACTCCCATGCCGTACAATAACGTGCTGTAGATGTCGCCAATCAACGATGACTCACTGATTACCGTGACGCTCATTATGTCGTTATCCAAGGGGTATCCCGTCCGACTATCCAGAATATGGTGATAGCAGCGCTGTTGATAGAGGAAGTACCGCTCGTAAATTCCTGAAGTCACCACCGATCGTCCACTTATTGCTAGGCGGGCACTCAATGTTTGTGGATCGCCGAAAGGCTTACGTAAGCCAATCTGCCAAGGATGATCTTCGGGCCGTGAAAGGGTATGTATGTTCCCACCTAAATTGATTAACGCATAAGGCTCTTGCTGAGCCTGTAAATATTGGCAAACTTTATCGGCAATATAGCCTTTAGCAATGGCCCCAAGATCAATCTCCATTCCGGGTTTACGCAGAAAAAGGGTTCGGCTATCAGGATCCAGCTCAATATCTTGTGGGTCGATCAAGGCTAACGCCTTATCGATCTGATCACTAGGTGGCGGACATCGCCCACTAAAGCCAATGCGCCAGGTTTTAACCAATGGGCCGATCGCCACATTAAACAAGCTGCCCGGTAAGAGGCTGACTTCGCGCGCGAGGGAAACCAGCTGGAAAAGCGCATTGGGCACCACAACGGGATGCAGACCAGCGGCACGGTTTACCTTCATTAATAACGAGTCCGGGCGATTAACCGTTAGCAGAGCCTCTTGCTGAGCAATCAACTGAAACACTTCACGGGCGCGCTGTGGATTGTCTTGGGAGAGCGATAAGTTAATCGGCGACCCCATCATTATCGCCTGATAATCTGCCATACCGCCTCCCGTACTACGACGTTAAACCGTTTTAACCCAATTAGCCGCTTGCTCCCCGGCTAAGAGTCCAAAGATAATGATATCCGCCACCGCATTACCGCCGATACGATTAGCGCCATGAATGCCACCGACGACTTCTCCTGCCGCCCAGATACCCGCCAACGGGTGATTATGGGTATCCAGCACCTGTGCCTGAGTCGAGATGGCAATACCGCCCATGGTATGGTGAACACCGGGGGCTATCTTAATCGCGTAAAACGGCCCCTTATCCAACGGATGTCGTAATGCCGTGGTCCGACCAAACAGCGGATCTTGCTGCTGACGCACGCCTTGATTAAAGGTCTCTAGCGTCTGTGTCAGCACACTAGGATCCATACCGATCTGTGTCGCAAGATCGTCGACACTATCGCCTTGGATCACAAAACCTTTCGCGAGATATTCCTCTGCCGCTTTATTTTGGGATCTCACTTGCTCATCGAAGATGATCCACGCACTCTTCTCTGCCAAGCCAATGATCTGTGCAGATACCTTGTCACGGGTTTCCATTTCATTACAGAAACGAGCGCCCGCTTGTGAGACTAATATCGCCCCACCGCCACGAATCGATTCAGAGATAAGATAGGCACTTTTCTGCTCAACGGTAGGGTGAATTTGAATTTCCGCCATATCGACAGTCGCCGCACCAAGGTTTTGTAATAAGGTAATTCCGCTGCCTGTCGCGCCTTTATGGTTGGTGGTAACAAATCCTGTTAATTCAGGGCGGTAATGCTCAACCATCTTAGTGTTGGCACTAAAACCGCCGGTGGCGACGATAACCGCCTTGGTCTGCAAGATACGGCTTTCACCATACTCATCAACAACTCTCACCCCAGAGACCTTCCCTTGATGAAACTCAATATTATCGGCTTTAGTATCCAGTAGGACTTCGATGTGCCGCTGAGTAAGGTTTTTTACTAAACCGCTAATTAAAAATCCCCCCACTGCAGAGCGATCAGCCGGACGATGGGTACGGTCGATACTCATTCCACCAGTAATCGTGATATCGCTTAACACAATCTCCTGTTTAGCTAACCAATCAATGGCGTCTGGGGCCCTTTCCACAAATTGCTGCAGTAAATCGGGATTATTTTTAAATTTTCCCCCCTTCAAGGTCTCTTCATAGAAGCATGCTTTGGTATCTTGAATTCCTTTATCACGTTGATAACGGGTTTGCGCCGCATTCATCCCAACGGAGGCTTTTAGCGTATTGCCCCCAATTGTCGGCATACGTTCAACCACCACCACTTTTGCTCCTAAATCGTGGGCATTAATGGCAGCCGCTAATCCCGCTCCACCGCTACCGATTACGATGACGTCGTAATGTTCTAAACTGGCTGGATCAACCCCACTATCTTCTGCCCAGTGTTTCGTGGAGGTAGAGAGCGCGCGCGAGACTGCTTTTTTGAGGGCTTCGCTCTGCGTCGTTGCCCCAGCAATCGCATCGACATAAGGACTGTTCGCCACTAACATCCGGCTACGTAGTTGTTCAAAAGTCTGCGTAAAGTCGACATCCAGACTACTGTCCGGCTGTAAGCGAATATCAGTGATCCGATCGGTATCGAGTTGAACATCAATGATCAGTTTAAGTGCTTCCGCTTCCACTTTTTCATGATAGATCCCGGCTTTAAACTTCTTCCCTACATTTTGGACATCGCGGATCATGGCATCGACCAAGGAGAAGTGCCACAGTGGTTCAGGTATAAAGAGCGCCTCGCGTTGCGTACTCTCCATCTCCAGCGTTAAGGTCTCACCGGAATGCAGACGCTGCCACCAATCCGGATACACAATACAGGCCTTACCCACCGCTAACAGATCGTAGCCAGCAGCCAGGGCCTGATCGACATCCGATCGATTAACAATTCCCCCCACACCGATTACCGGAACTTTTGCTAAGCTTGAGGTGACTGATATCGCTTGCCGATACCGGGTGATGAGCGGCGTCTGATCCGTCAGATCAATAATCGATGATCGCGACCAATGTCCTACCGAGAAATGAACATAATCTAGCCCGCGTTGTGCGAGTTTTTCGAGCAGATAGAGGCTATCTTCAAAGGTAATCCCTGGTTTTTCCATCTCTTCAGGTGAAAAGCGATAACCGATAATAAAATCGTTAGCTTCGGCGCGATCGGCCATCTGATGGGCAATATCCAGCACGGCTAACGGAAAACGACTGCGTTTTTCCCGATCCCCTCCCCACTGATCTTGCCGCCGATTAGAATGTGGGGAAAAGAATTGCTGAATCAAATAAGTGTTTGCCCCGTGAATTTCTACCCCATCGAACCCCGCTTTGATCGCCCTATTTACGGCGTCACCAAATTTAGTAATCAGTACATCGATCTCTTGGCTGCTTAGTTCACGAGGGATCGTTGCACCTTCACGCGCTGCTGCGACAGCACTCGGCGCAACCGGTGTTTTACCCCCGATCAACTCCGGCTCAACCATCCGCCCACCGTGGTAGATCTGTAAGATCGCGAGCGCACCTTGTTGTCTAATCGCCCTAGCAATACGTGCCAGTCCTGGGATCTTTTTATCGCTATCAATCCCTAAAGCACCAGGAAACGCTGGCCCCAGTGGCTCGATAAAACAGCACTCGACGATGACTGCACCCAGTCCTTGTGCGCGCTTACCGTAGTACTCGACTAAATCTTGCGGCACGCTCCCGTCGAAAAAACCACTGCAGGTTGTCATAGGGGCCATAAAAAGTCTGTTTTTGACGGTTTGACCTTTTGGGAAACACAATGCGGTATTCAAAACGTTATTAAGATCCATTCGCGCTCCAGAGGCTATCGTTGCATGGCTAGAGAGTTATTTCCCCCACTATAAGTCGATGTGATTTCACTCCCCCTTCGTCTAGATCAAAGAACCGCTATAAATTGATAAATGAATACGTATCGGAAATAAGTTGAATACAAATTTAAACACGCCTTAACAAATAATTAACTAATTGATTTTTAAATCAATTCTATAAATTGATACCAAATTTGTTTAGGATCAAAAAATTAATAAACTTAATGCGAGCTTGAAAGGCACCCTTTTATCTTTTGATAGAAATCAACACCTCACTGAGTAAAAAATCGATGATGGTGAAGATAAATTCGACTGCATTCTCTCCTCCATCGATAGATTACTGAGTGATTATTCATGATTAAGGACAGTGAACAAAACGTATCTCCTGCTCCGCCCCCCGCGACAGGGCGAGCAAAAAAAACCATTATTTTTCTCCTTCCCGCGTTGATAGCGTTACTTTTATTAGTCACTCCTGTGCCAGAAGGCCTATCTCCCCATGCTTGGCACTTTTTTGCTATCTTCGCAGCGGTTATCGTTGGCTTGATCTTTGAGCCTTTGCCCGGCGCAGTGATCGGCCTAACGGGGATTGTTGTAGTGGCTATCTTCAACCAATGGTTATTGTTTAGCCCTGAACAACTGGCGGATCCGCAATTTAAAACGGCTAATCAAGCCTTTAAATGGGCAGTAAGCGGCTTTAGTAACTCAACAGTTTGGTTAATTTTTGGCGCATTTATGTTTGCCGCAGGCTATGACAAAACGAATTTAGGTCGACGCCTCGCCTTGATTTTAGTGAAATTTCTCGGCCGCCGCAGTCTGACCTTAGGCTATGCAACTACCTTCGCCGACTTATTGTTAGCCCCCTTTACGCCTTCTAATACAGCTCGCAGTGGTGGGACTATCTATCCGATTATTGCGAATCTCCCGCCCCTTTATGGCTCAAAACCCAATGACCCAAGCGCCCGTAAAATAGGCTCTTATTTGATGTGGGTCGCCATCACGGCAGCCTGTATTACTAGCTCGATGTTTTTATCTGCGCTGGCCCCCAATCTGCTTGCTTTAGCGCTGGTTAAAAGTGTGGTGGGCATTGATATTACGTGGGGAAAGTGGTTTTTAGCCTTCCTTCCTGTCGGAATTTTACTGATTGTCACCATGCCGCTTTTGGCTTACTGGCTCTATCCTCCCGAAGTGAAAGTTAATGAGGAAGTGCCGAAATGGGCAGCCAGTGAGCTCAAGAAGCTCGGCAGGATGTCACGTAATGAGATTTTACTGCTCTGCTTTGTCTGCTGTGCGTTACTGATGTGGATCTTCGCTGCGGCGTGGATCGAACCCGCAATGGCGGCGTTACTGGTTGTAGTATTAATGCTATGGACTGGTGTTCTGTCTTGGAACGATATCACCAGTAATAAACCGGCCTGGAATACCTTTGCTTGGTTCGCTACCCTAGTCGCCCTAGCGGATGGCTTGGCCAGAGTAGGCTTTATTCGCTGGTTAGGACAAGAGGCAGGACTGCTGTTAACAGGCATCAGTCCAACAGTTGCTACGGTTATGCTCTTTTTAGCTTTCTATTTACTCCACTACCTCTTCGCTAGCTCAACCGCGCATACCACTGCATTGCTCCCCGCAATTTTGACTATTGGTGCAGCAATTCCAGGTATCGATATGCCGATTTTCTGTCTATTACTAGTCACTTCTCTAGGCATTATGGGGATCATCACGCCTTACGGTACTGGGCCGAGTCCTATTTATTATGGCAGCGGCTATCTACCCACCAAGGACTACTGGAGACTAGGATCTATTTTTGGCGCTATTTTCTTACTCGCCTTACTGTTTATTGGGTATCCATGGATGAAGCTGATTTTCTAAATCCTAGCTATCACCTCACATCCCCATAAAAAAAAGGCATCCTAAGATGCCTCTTTTTTATTTACGCTTTCAAACTCGCTCCATGAGTACGAATCACGTCTTGATACCAGTAAAAACTTTTCTTCCGTGTTCTTGCTAAAGTGCCAGACCCATCGTCTTGACGGTCCACATAGATAAATCCATAGCGTTTACCGATCTCCGCTTTAGAGGCACTGATGAGATCAATCGGCCCCCATGAGGTATAGCCCAATACCTCGACGCCATCTTCTATTGCTTCGCGGACTTGGACTAGATGGTCATTCATGTAACTAATCCGGTAATCATCTTGGATTTGTCCCTGCTCATCAGGTTGATCTTTAGCACCAAACCCATTTTCGACAATAAAGAGGGGTTTTTGATAACGATCCCACAGTTCATTGAGTAAGGTACGCAGACCGACTGGGTCGATCTGCCACCCCCATTCGGATGCTTTCAGATGTGGGTTCGGCACCATATTGAGAATATTGCCACGTATTTTCTTATTCAACGCTTTATCGGCAGTTACGCAGCCGGTCATGTAATAACTAAATGAGATAAAGTCGACAGTTTGTTTGAGGATATGTTTATCTTCTTCCGTAATGATCACATCAATGCCTTTATCTCGGAAGTAGCGCAACATGTAGCCCGGGTACGCACCCCGGCATTGCACATCGCCGAAGAAGAGCCATTTACGATTTTCTTGAAGGGTTGCAAAGACATCATCGGGCTGGCAGCTCAGTGGATAGACTAAACCACCCAATAGCATATTACCGATTTTTGCGTCAGGAATGAGCAGGTGGCAGGCGCGAACAACTAGCGCACTGGCCACTAACTGATGATGGATAGCTTGGTAAACGTTACTTTCACTACAGCCTGCTTGTAGTCCCACACCGGTTAGTGGCGCATGGAGGGACATATTGATTTCGTTGAAGGTCAACCACCACTTCACTTTATCAGCATAACGCTTAAACACTACCTTAGCGTAGCGTTCAAAAAACGTAATCACTTCTCGATTTGCCCACCCACCGTATTCCGTGACCAAATGCCATGGCATCTCATAATGGGAAAGGGTAACCATTGCTTTGATTCCGTATTTCGCCAACTCATCAAATAATTTATCGTAATAAGCTAGACCCGCTTCACAAGGGGTTAACTCATCACCTTTAGGGAAAATTCGTGTCCAAGCAATTGAAACCCGAAGTATGCCAAACCCCATTTCGCTAAATAGTGCAATATCTTCAGGGTAACGGTGATAAAAATCGATAGCGATATCCTTAAGACTAAAATCTTGCCCCTTACGGTCTCGCACTTCACCGAAGATACCCTCAGGCTGCACATCCGAGGTCGAGAGCCCTTTTCCTCCTTCTTGCCAAGCTCCTTCTACTTGATTCGCCGCCACGGCTCCGCCCCACAAAAAATCGGTTGGAAACTGTTTCATTGTCATCTCCTTAACTTAGGCTGTAATAATTAATAAAGGCTGTTGCTCGGTCACTTCGCTGTCTGCTACACACTCCACGGTACTGAAATCGTCACTGTTGGTGACCAAAATCGGGGTCACTAATGAGAGTCCAGCATCAGTAATGGCTTGGCAGTTGAAGGTTAGAAGTAAATCTCCCGCGGTAATCTGATCGCCCTCTGCCACATGCAGGGTAAACGGCTCACCTGCCAGCTTGACGGTATCAATACCGACATGTATCAACACCTCGACCCCCTGCTCACTACGTAAGCCTAAGGCGTGTTTTGTGACGAAAAGGGATTCAACCGTGCCAGAAAAGGGGGCATGGACTTCGCCCTTATTAGGCAAGATAGCAATACCTTGGCCAAGCAATCCTCCGGCAAAAGTTGGATCGGGGATATCGGCCATGGCGATAACTTGACCAGTCATAGGGCTTAATAATGTGATGGTTTTTTCTGAAGCCGTAATGTGTGTGGGTAGTGATGACTCAGTCGTCGAGACCGCATTAGAGATCGCGATGTCGACCACTGGAGCAAGTTCGGTAAGCTGAGTACGACGTCCCCAAAAATAGGTGCCAAGACAGCCAACAAGTACCGCAACGGCGTTGCCGATAAAGGCTCCCCATACCGTGCTATCAATACCAGAAGGTGGAATAATTTGAATAAGCGTAAAAATATTGGCCAACCCGAAGGAGTAGGTATGGGTACCGACGAATCCGACGATAGCCCCGCCTAATGAACCCGCTATGCACCCAATAATAAAAGGTCGACGAAGTGGCAGGGTTAATCCATAGATTGCGGGTTCAGTCACCCCGAAAATCCCAGCAGAAAAAGAGGATCCTGCCAAAGCTTTTTGCCGAGGATCCTTCGTGTAGAAAAAGATCCCCAATACTGCACCAATCTGTCCCATTACAGCGGGTAAGATCATTGGTAGCATGGAATCTTGCCCAAAGACGACAAGGTTATTAAAGATTAGCGGTACAAGTCCCCAGTGCAGCCCAAATATGACACAGATCTGCCACGCTGCCCCCAATGCAGCGCCAGCTAACCAAGGCGCAAAGCGATAGATCACCTCATAGCCCTCAGCCAATAAATGGCTAAGCCAAGTCGCGAGAGGACCAATTCCTAAGAAGGTCAATGGCACAACAGTCGCCAGACAGATAACCGGCGTAAAAAAGCTACGTACTGCCAGAGGTAGTAAGGGTCTGATACGTTTTTCAATCGCACAACTTACCCACGAAGCTAAAATGATGGGGATAACTGAAGAACTATAATTGATAAAAACGACTGGTATACCGAGAAAATGTTCCGCAATTTCCCCTGTTTGGCTCGCTTCAAATGCCTTGATCATTAAAGGGTGAGTCAGTGCACCGCCAATTACCATTGTAATAAAAGGCGTTCCACCAAATTTTTGTCCTGCGGTATAACCGATAAACAGAGGGAAGAAGAAAAACAGTGCATCACTGGCCGCATACCAGATTTGATAGGTCCCGCTTTCAGTGTTCAATAGGTGGCAAGCCACCGCTAACGCGAGTAGCCCTTTCATGATACCCGAAGCGGCCATAACGCCAATAAAAGGGGTAAATATACCCGAGACGATGTCGATTAATCGCGCTAAAAGCGTCGATTTTTTCTCAGCGATTTCGGGTTTTATCTCGTTCGCCTCATCGGCCTCTAACCCAATGTTTGAAAACGACATTATTGCCTGATAGACATCGCCCACCTGATTACCAATCACGACTTGGAACTGTCCACCACTATCGACTACAGCGATGACCTCATCCAATGTTTTAAGACGCTCAGTCTCGGCAAGTTCAGGGTTCACTAATTTAAATCGTAGCCGCGTGGCACAGTGAACAAGACTGATAATATTCTTTTTACCGCCCACGCTTTCTATAATTTCTTTCGCGAGTGATTGATAATCCATTTATCCTCCAGTAATCGATGTCGACATTTAATTCCCTGTAAAAAAACAAAAAACCCGGGCCCCACCCTATTAAGGCGAGTCCCAGGTTTTGCCTACCGAAGTAGTAACAACCCTGTTAATTTACGATATTTTCTGTGCTTCTTTACGCAATTTCTCTA
Source organism: Tatumella ptyseos (assembly GCF_030552895.1). Lineage (NCBI taxonomy): Bacteria > Pseudomonadati > Pseudomonadota > Gammaproteobacteria > Enterobacterales > Erwiniaceae > Tatumella > Tatumella ptyseos. Next base: position 2,698,340 of record NZ_CP130649.1, read on the forward strand.
TGTGTAGCGTTAGGAACAATAACTCTTCTGGTTGAATGTGATGTTGATAATGCTGTGATAAATGCTTACCCACCAACTCAGCGGCAGACCACGCTAATTGATACTGTTTATGAATGGTTTCAGTAAGTTCACTCTCTTCGCCTGTCACTCTTGTTCGCGCTAAACAGCGTTGCGCAAAAAATTTTAAGTGTGTGACAAACCGATGGTAGCTCAAACTTTTATCATCGTAATCAATGCTTAAGTGGTATTTAACCAGATTTAACATTTCTTGCATCAAGCGTGTGACTTGGGTGACTTCTTGCATGTCGCCTTTTAACTGAGCAGTGACAAAATGCAGTGTAATAAAACCAGCCTCATCCAACGGCAACACAACCCCTAGCCTTTGCTCGATAATTTTTAACGCCATCACAGCAACTTGATATTCTTCGGGGTAGAGATGTTGGGTCTCCCACAACAAGCGATTATGGATAACAGTACCGTTTCGTTTTCGCTCTAACGCGCCGAAGCAGTGATCAGCCAGTGAGATAAAGAGGCTCTCTTGTAAAGGTCCAAGCTGCTGGCGGGCATAGGTAACGATCCGGTCGCAAGCAAGTAATACATTTAGTGGGATTTGCTGAATCAGCTCGACAAAATGGTCAAATAAGGGATTATTTTGCCGAGCGAAGACTTTCTCAATTTTGCTGCGATCGATACTGTCGCCACAACGTTTATTGAAGGCGATACCTCGACCCATCATAATCTGCTCATCCTTTGAGCCTTGTTGAACAATCACAACATTATTGTTCAATATTTTGACAATCTTCATCTCGCTCCTTTACCCCACTTGAGGCAATCTGTCAGAGTCGACAGTGTGCCTCAAGATGATTATCGGTAAAACGTGAGATAGATCGCCAGAATCGCCTCTTTTAATTAAATACCTTGTCTTAGGGCAATAAAAAATCTGATCGCTGTAGCGCGTATAGGAGATGTTCAGCTAAAGGATGCTCCGCCGGAATATGAGGATGCTTGAAAGTGCGCTGTCGAGTCATATTCAATCGCTGCATTAAGCGCTCAGAGCGATGGTTATGCACAGAGGTAAATGCTACCACTTGCTGTAAGCTTAAGTTTTCAAAAGCGAATTGTAGCACTCGTTCGGCCGCTTCTGTCGCTAATCCCTGAGACCAGCACGACGAAGAGAATCGCCAACCGATTTCGACACAAGGAGAAAAAGAGAATTTATTAGGTTGCTCATGAAGACCACAAAAGCCGATAAATTGGGCCGTCGATTTCAACTCAACGGCCCAGAATCCCCAGCCTTTACGCTGAATGATGAGTCGAAATTTTTTCGCCAGTTCATCACTTTGTGCAGCGCTCAATGGATTCATAAAAAAACGCATCACTTCCGGATCTTGATTCATTTCTTGAAAAGGGATCAAATCGGAGGTCTGCCACTGCCGTAATAGTAAACGTTCTGTTTCAAGCTGCATTAACACCCCCTTAATGTCGATCGTCTTCTAAGTTTAGAAAATGAATGATTTATGGGTTATTAATACCTCAAAATTCAGAAATTTCATACTAGTAGCTTAGCGTTTACGGTTGAAGTTCACCTCGAAGGTATACGCAATTTTGTTGAAAGTCCTTTGGGTGATCAATGATAGATTCAAAAAGCGCATTGAAATACG